>CAXDQP010000006.1:0-22247 GCA_963991335.1 uncultured Flavobacteriales bacterium | reverse complement strand
GCGGCATCGGATAGGAATTGGACTCCGGATCGTCTACCACTACAACACCCGGGAAGCTTGATAACGCCGCACGGACTTGGCCCAAATCAAAATCACGCTCGAATTCGAGGTAAATGCTTTCGCTGTGACCGCCTTTGACAGGGACGCGAACAGCAGTGCACGTCACAGACACGGAATCATCTCCAAGAATTTTCTGGGTTTCGTGCCAGACTTTCATTTCCTCCCGGGTATATCCATCTTCCACAAAAACATCACAATGGGGAAGGCAATTCATATCAATGGAATGCGGATAAACCGGCGCGCTTGGCACAACTCCGCTTCGTTCTTCCTCCAACTGCACGATGGCTGCCTTGCCAGTACCCGTGACGCTTTGGTAGGTGCTCACAATGCCTCGCTTGATTTGGAAAAGGTCGTGGAGCGGCTTCAGTGCCATCACCAGTTGCATGGTCGTGCAATTCGGATTGGCGATGATCCGGTGATTCGATTGGATGGCGTGGCCATTGACTTCCGGAACAACCAGCGGACAATCCCCGTTCATTCGCCAAGCACTGCTGTTGTCAATGACCGTGGTTCCAGCCTCGGCAAATCGTGGAGCCCATTCTTCGCTAACCGAGCCTCCTGCGCTGAAAAGAGCCACATGCGGCATTTTCGCCAGGGCCGCTTCCATTGAAAGCACCTCGAACGCCTCGCCCTTGAAGTAAACATCTGTGCCTATGCTGCGCTCACTTCCCACCGGCAACAATTCGCTCACTGGGAAGGCGTGTTCTTCTAAAACTTGAAGCATGGTTCTTCCCACCAATCCTGTCGCTCCGACGATGCAGACTTTCAAACCTTCTTCCATTTTTATGTGCTAAACTAATTTTTAAGTGCCGCCATATGCTTCACGAACGATGGCGTAAAAATCCAACTTTTTTTCGAGGTTTGCCTGATTGATGAAGAAGGATTTGAGGCGATTGAATTGGAATGAAAAATTGCATTTTCTGCTGGTTCCATTTTTGTTTGGTACGGTGGTGCATTCGCCGGGGCAATCCCCGGATTTCTGGGAAATCCACATGCATGAAGACGATTGGATTCCATCCGATAACGGATGGCAACTCAACGCTCCAGAACCCGGCGAGTCTTGGATTTGCTTATGCCCTGTTGACAGCATTTCGGATTCCGCAGGTCGTACCATTCTATTTCACTGGTCACAGCAATTCGCAGGCTCCACGCAGAATTTCAGCCGGGTGCACTTGATCCCTCGATCGAATCTTGAATGGAGCGGAACCAACGTACCGCCATTTTCGGTTTCCAACTGGGAAACCGACTCTGCCATTTTAGTCTTAGAACCCGGAAATTTTCTGCACCTCGGCGAGAGTGGGAGCATGGATTCTTTGCGCTGGATGAAAACAGAGATGGGCGAAAGCCACGAACAAATCGCAGCCACTCCTTCGCCCCTATTGGCCGGGCAAATCGACCACTGGATGATGTGGAATCAGCCCCCCAATTCAGGCACCACATCCCTTCAATGGTGCTCATCTTCAGAGCCATTGGAGTGGTCACATGCCATGGAAGGAATCACAGCCTTTGCTCCTGATTGCATTGGTTTTTCCGCAAAATTTACAGCAAGCCACGTCAATGACTTTCGCTTTGAAGTCGCCTCCTTGTCCATCCATGTTCCCGACACCACCCCACCGATATGTGTCGACTACCATTGGCTCGGCGCCCACGCTCTTGAATTGCAGTTCAATGAACCCCTGTCCAGCTCCACTGGATTTGGAACCTGGAACAATGGCGATTCCCTTTTTTTCATTGCAGAAAGCCCAAAGAGCAACAAACGGATTGGAATCTTCCCAGGGCATTGGCCCATTGGTCAAGTGCGTCAGTTGTCCTTGCACGGAATCCAGGATGCTCATGGAATCGAAGGAATCCAGGGAGCCATTGAAGTGCTGCGCACTTCATCCGAAGGCATCGAGCCACATGCGGTGCAATTCACAGAAATCATGTTTGATCCTTCGCCGTCTCTTGGTTTTCCCGAAGAGGAGTGGCTGGAAATCATCAACCGTTCGGAATCGCATTATTCCATCGAAGATTTCATTCTTCTGGACGGCAGTTCCGAAACCCAATCCAATTTGACACCTCAATTTGATTGGGATGGGATTTTGGCACCGGGAGAACGTGTCATTGTCACTGGGAGTGAAGAGAGCATTGCGGGCGATTCCACGGAGCAGGCCGAAGGAATTCCTTGGCCAGGATTGAACAATGCCGGGGAATCCTTGATTTTGCTGGGCGAGGATGGGTCCATCGCCGATCAAGTGCAATACAGCTCCGATTGGATGGCGGGGTTGACCGATGGGGGAGTCTCCTTGCAAATTCGAAATTGGGACGCGTGCAATGGCCCAAGCAATTGGGAGCCATCGCTTCATCCGCTCGGAAGCACTCCGGGCGCTTCTTCGCCCCAGGAAAACATTCCAACCTCAGAAATCCTTCCTCTCGAATTGGTAGCAATCACTCCAACCGGGAACGCACGAGGGTTGCTCACGTTCAATCAACCACTCGACCCGCAAGCTCCATTCTATCTCCGCGGAATCAATGGCGGCTACTTGACCTTAATGAATGAAGACCACAAAACGCTGGCTTGGCAAATTGATTCGCAACTTTCAAATGGGAAGATTGCATTTGACGTAACAGGTATTATGCCTTGCGCACCTTCAGGAGCGTCCGCTTCAGCGTGGACGATTCAATTGGAACCTCATCGCTTTCCAACTTTTCAGGATTTGCTCATTACTGAAATTGCACATGATCCAAGTGGCATGACTGACGCGTGGGGCTCTTTCGTTGAGATAACCAATGTGCACGAAACGGACACCCTCGAATTAGGGGGGCTCCAATGCAATGGCTCCTCTCCCCTCCACCGCATCACCTTGGCACCGGGAGCACGGCACTGTTTTTACGAAATCGACTTGCCGAATGCCTCTGGTCTTGCAACCATTCGTTCGGCCAACGGGACCTTGATCGATGAAGTACGTTATTCCAATTGCTGGCACCGCGCGCGGAAAAATGAAGGGAGCGGAAAAAGCCTCGTTCGTTTGAATCTCTCGCCGGGATTGCACGGTGCTTTCAACTGGAACAGCAGCATGGATTCTCGTGGTTGTTCTCCAGGCATGAGCGATTTGGCAGAAGAACCGGTGAGTGCGAATGCCGCACCCATCCTGTGTGGTGTTTCAGCAAATCATTGGGTAGTTTTATTCAACGGCCCGATTGAAATTGAATCTGCAACATGGACTGGCATAGATCCTGAAGAACTGGGAGGCTGGAGCGATGGCCTGGATGCCAAGCAGCTCTGGAAGGGTCCTTCCCAATTTGAAGCATTGGAAGACAGCATTGCCCAACTGCATTGGGAGGAAGGAACATTATCCATTGCCTCCATCTGTCCCTCCAATCCATTCATAGCCAGCGATTTGGAGTGCGACTTTTCATTGAATGAGGTGCAACAATTGAAGCTCGATGGTCCGGAGCCATTCCTTGAAATCAAACACCATGTGCACCCTTGGCTCAGCACGGACGGACTTCAATTGACAACCACGACAAGCCCCAACCCAATCGATTGGCTGCCCCTGTCGTCCGAAATCCGATGGTTCATTCCAAAGGACACCCCTGTTGCATTCAGCCGATGTCCGAGCCGGTGGATGGAGCAGCAGCAAGGATTAATCATTCCTTCCAATTTGCCGAGCCTCTGGGGAAACCGAGAAGTACAATTGGCGCGATCAGGCGCACTAATCGATAGCGTCCACCTCCACCCCGATCTCGAATCACCCTGGAACGACTGGCTCCTTTTGCGTTCTTTGGAACGAGGTGGCGTCCCCTTTCCACTGGAAACCGAATGCATTTCTCCTCCCCGTCAATGTGAATCTTCCTTGGATGAACTCGGCGCGACCCCTGGAAAATGGAACAGTTGGCAGCAACAGCGATTCGAAGCAGATCAAGCGCTAACGCCCTTGGTCGTTTTGAACGACACGTGGAGGTTTGCCGCCAGCGGGGCAATTGAACCAATTCAGGTTTTGTTGCGCGCGCCCGGAGCAGGTGCCTGGAAAGTACACTTAACCATCGCCAATGCTACCGGCATTCGGATTTCAATGCTCACAGATGACGCCATTTGGGTTTCCCACGAAGAGGATCAAACGGTACAATGGGATGGATTCGTAGGCACACGAATTCCTCCACCCGGCTCGTATTGGGTCACGGCCCATTTTGAGCATCACGAAACCCAGGAAGTGCATAAATTTTTACGTCCAATTCACATAAAGCCATGGCGTTGAAGTCCCAGCAATTGGAAAATTTTGCATCTTCGCACCATGATAGAAGGACCGCCCCAACCCAACGCATCCTATGAGTTTTTGGCGGCAATACTTCTATCCATTGGTTTGGGCCTCTGGGCGACTGTATTGCTGCGTATTCGTTTCGAACGCGAATGGAGCTTGACCATTTGGACTTCCTACAACATCAAGCGGGTGTGGCAGCGATTGGCGGACGAGTCCGCTCGCACGGGTGGTACCTTGACGAGTCACCTTCTAGGTGTCTTGGCTTGGTGCATTCTCGGAAGTGTCTGGGCATTGTGTCAGGTTGATGCAACGCTCGAAGGCTTATGGGGCGGGATGGGCTACGGGGCACTATTGGGAATCGCAACAATCATCTTGCGCGCCATTGTAGCTTGGATCGGCGGTTGGATCACGCTTGCTCCCGAAGCAACCGAACGTGGGTTGGAAATTGACCGTCATATGCGCAATTGGTTGCTGTGGGGGTTGATGGTTTTTTGCATCTTTCATTTTGGGCAAAACATCCCATTTAGCAGCCGGAATACGCTTTGGGAACAAGCCGTTTGGATATGGTGGGGATGGCTGATAATCAAATGGTTGCGTCAACTTCAATCGGTCGTGCACAATGGGCTTCCTTTTGGGTGGGGAATTGTGTATCTTTGCACCTTCGAAATTGGTCCTACTTACCTGCTTTTCAAGCAAGTTTGACGCCCAATCGAGCAAGCATGGAACCCCTTGAATATGGCGCAAACAGTCAAGACCATTCTGATATCACAACCGAAGCCGACGACGGAAAAGTCGCCGTACTTTGATTTAGCTGAGCGACAAAAACTCACCATCGATTTCCGCCCGTTCATTCACGTGGAAGGAATTGAGAGCCAAGAGTTTCGTCAACAGCGGATTGATTTCGCAGAGCACACTGCACTGATTGTTACGAGCCGAAATGCCATTGACCACTTCTTTCGTTTGGCAGAAGAGCTCCGGTTTGAAGTGCCCGACACCATGAAATATTTTTGCATCAGCGAGGCAACTGCCTACTACCTGCAGAAGTATGTTGTGTACCGAAAGCGAAAAATTTTCTTCGGAAAACAAAACTTTCAGGATCTGATGGAATTGATCAAGAAGCACAAAAACGAGAAATTCTTGTTGCCGTGCAGTGACCTGATGAAGCCATCGATTCCAAAGTTCTTAGAAGAGGGGAAAATTGACTACACGCGAGCCACCATGTACCGAACTGTGTGTTCGGACCTCAGTGACTTGAGCGATGTGAAGTACAACCTCCTGGTTTTTTACAGCCCGAGCGGGATAGAGAGCTTATTCAAGAACTTCCCCGATTTTGAACAGGGAGAAACTCGGATTGCCACATTTGGACCGACTACGGCAAAAGCCGCTGCTGAGGCCAACCTTCGTGTGGACATTTCGGCACCCACACCGAAAGCTCCTTCCATGACTATGGCCATTGAGCATTACATTCAGGGCAAATAAAGCGCCCTTGTCCGAAACTGGCACCTTTTCCTTTCCACGCAACCAGCGACTGAAGTCCAAAAAACTCTCGGACCTCGTCTTTGCGAAGGGCGCAAAAATTAAAGCCCCTCCCATCATAGGGCGCTTCCTTGACACGCCCTTGCCTGAGCCTGTCGCCAGCCAGGCCATGGTAACCGTGAGCAAGAGGAAATTCAAGCGAGCCGTGGACCGCAACCGCATCAAACGATTGATGCGGGAAGCGTGGAGGCTTGAAAAGCCCGCTTTGGAAAATCGCCTGCTCACAGACGAAAAACAAAGGGCAATCGTTTTCATATTTGTAGGAAATGAGATGCCTGACTTTGAGACGGTGCGCGCATCCGTCGCCTCACTCGTGCATCAAATGTTTCCTAGCCAACCCGACCAAGACTGAACCTGTGAAGAACGAGAAACACTCCCATCCCCTCGCCACGCTGCCAATCCAGAAAAAAAACAGATCAAAGCTCTTGTTGCTGCCTCTTTTGGGGCTGTTCATCGCAGCTGTCCCGGTTCGGGAAAACTATTTCGAATTGTCGAAACAACTGGAGATCATGAATGCGCTGTTCCGTGAATTGAACATCTTTTATGTGGATGAAATTCAACCGGGAGCATTGATGGAAACGGGGATTGATGCGATGGTATCGAGCCTGGACCCTTACACGATTTATTACCCGGAATCACGGGTGGAGGACCTTCGATTCATGAGTACAGGTGAATATGGTGGCATTGGAGCAAGCATTCAAATGATGGGGAGCCGGCATCTTTTCATTGATGTGTTGCCTGAATTCCCGGCGGCCGAGGCAGGAATAAAAATCGGAGATGAACTGACCGCCGTCGATGGAATGAGATTGGCCGATGTAGACGAGGACCTGATTCCGGAAATGCTCCAAGGAGCGAGCGGCACAGAAGTAGAAGTAGGCTTCATTCGGAACGCAACAAAAACGGAAGAGTCCGTAGTGATGAAACGCGCCAAAATCAAACTCCCCGCGGTTCCCTTCCGCACTGTTCTTCGCGACAGCACAGGGTATGTTGCGCTCTCTGCCTTCACACGGGGGTCATCCTTCGAATTGCGGCAAGCCATTCGTTACCTCCGCGACAGCATCGGCATGAAACAGCTGGTCGTTGACCTTCGGGGCAATGGAGGCGGCCTGCGTCACGAATCGATCTGCATCGGCCATTTCTTCATAGGCAAAGGGGAAGAAGTTGTCCGCACACGCGGCAAATCAGAAGTCTGGGAACAGAGCTACAGCACCATGGCCGACGCCTTGCTCCCCGATTTACCAATTGCAGTGCTGATTGATGGCATGTCAGCATCCGCTTCAGAAATTGTAGCGGGCACCCTCCAAGATTTGGATCGAGCAATCATCATGGGCCAAGAGAGTTTTGGCAAAGGCCTGGTGCAACAATCCAAGCAATTGGCCTATGGGACCAAATTGAAGGTCACAGTAGCCAAATATTACACACCGAGCGGACGCTGCATTCAGCGGCTTGATTACGGCGGGAATCGCGGAGCGGATGGAAGCGCGCAAGCCGTTGCCGACTCCTTGATTGAGGTGTTCTATACCCGCAATGGTCGTCCGGTAGTTGATGGAAAGGGAGTTCAGCCAGATGTGCCTACGCTCCTACCTCCTCTCGGATATGTGCTGGAGGGACTGTATGAAAGTGGAACCTTGTTTGATTTCGCCAATGCATGGACCTCGCAGCGCGACAGCATCGCCGCACCCGAGGCGTTCGCATTGACCGAAGCCGACTGGACGGAGTTTGTTGACTTTGCTGAGGCCAATGCAGCGACGCAATACGAATCACAGACTTCCGTGATGTGGGAGGAACTGAAAGAGGTGGCCGAAGACGAGGAGGTTTACCCTTTGGACCCGGATGCATTCGAACAATTGGAGGCGGCATTAAAGCCCAACATCGTTCGGGACCTGCAGGAATTCCGCGAACAAATTCAGATGTCCTTGGAAGAAGAGATCATCATGCGCTATTACCTTCAGAATGGCGTATTCCAATGGTCGCTCCCGCGCGATTCTACCGTTTCCACAGCCATTCAAATGCTCAATTCTGGGCAGTACGAAATGATCCTCGCCGGCACTGAATAAGCGCTGAATGATGCCGCCAAGAACAAATACAAACGCCCCATTCACCGGCGGAAATCGCCAGGTGCAGCGGGCGTATGATTTGGCGCTCATCATTACGGCGATTGCCCTCCCATTCTCCAATTTACTCATGAGCCAGGGAGCTTTCTTGCTGGTCTTCGCTTGGGCACTTGACCGCTGGCATAACGGCCCAATTTTCCGCAACCGCTCCTGGAAATTTTGGCGGTCACAGCCACTGCTCTGGGCGATCTTGGCCTTGTTCGCTTGGCAACTTTTGGGGCAGCTTTGGACAGAAGACTTAGCCCAAGGATGGCGGGCGCTGCGAATCCAACTTCCCCTTCTGGCTTTTCCTTTGGTCTTGATCACGGGCCGATGGGATCAACGCCATGGCCTTGAACTGGTCCAACATACGTTAGCATTTTCAGTTACTGCCGCTTGCATTGGAGCCTTGTGGTCAGGCAGCGCCGCTGCGGGGACGGTTGAAGCACGCGATTGGTCGCCCTTCATATCGCACATTCGGTTTAGTTTGATGATTGCGTTCACTTGGTCTTGGTGGTTGCTTCGTGCGTTCACGACCGGACAATGGAAAGCATGGGGAACCGCCGTGATCCTCTGCGTTCTCGGTTGTGCATTTACATGGAAAACCGCTTCGATTACCGGCGCCACGTTGATTCCACTCTCGGGCCTACTGGCCTATCTCCTGGCGCGAACGGGTGAGGAGAACCGTCGTTCAAACAGTGTTGCATTCCGAAGAAATGGGTCGATTGGCCTGGCGGTTGTGTTTCTGGCTATGATCGCCTTCGCCATGAATAGCTTGTGGCCCCGCTACCCCGATCCCGAGGCATTGAGGGTAAAATCACAAGGAGGCGAACAATACCAGCACTTTACAGAACGGTGCCTGCGCGAAAACGGCGACCACGTTTGGACAAACATAGCATGGGGAGAATTGAGCGAAGCGTGGAATGAACGAAGCACAATTGCCTTCGAGGGAATGGACGATCGGAACCAAGCGTTGGAAATGACGTTGCTCCGTTACCTGTCCTCCAAGGGGCTCAAAAAGGACCGATTGGGTGTTCTGGCTCTCACCCCCTCAGACGTGCAGCTCATTGAATCCGGAGTGCCCACCGTTTTAGAAGTCAAACACGGTGGATTGAAGCGACGCTGGGACATTGTTCAATTTGAAATATGGAATGCCATGGACGGTGGAAACCCGAGTGGTCATTCACTGGTTCAACGCTTTCTGTTTTTGAAAAATGCGTTTCGGGTGTTTCAAGACCAACCGGCCTTGGGCGTGGGAACCGGTGATGTCCCTGTTGCCATTGCGGCATCATATGAACAGGCCAACTCACCTCTTGCGCCCGAATTCAGGCTCAGACCGCACAATCAATACATCACTTTTTTGATTTCTGGCGGGCCACTTCCCATGTTGCTGTGGATGGCCATTTTGTTGGCCTTGGTGGCGGTATCGGGCAACGCATTTCCCACTTACCCATTTCAAGTGGCGTGCTTGGCAGGTTTCATTCTTGCTTTGTCCTGTATGACGGAAGACACACTGGAGACACAGGCCGGTGTAACCTTGGCTGGGTTCTTAATCGGATTGATTGGCAAACGGACTATTCGCTGAGGGCCGAAAGAATCTTCGCCAAAACCTCCGTCACTTCGATTTCCAATGCCCCGTCCGAAGCGATGCATTTTGCCGTTACCCAATTAGCCCGAGGGCCGACCGGGTGCCATCGCTCCGGCCACTCCGGCGCATCGGGACCGTACAGACCCATGCACATTACTCCAGAGGCAGCTGCCATGTGAAGCGGACCCGTGCTTGAAGCCACGAGGCCATCCGAGGCACCTATGAGCGCAAGCAATTGCTCCAGAGTCATCCGGCCCATCGTATCGATCACTCCTTCTTGACCACTCCGCCGTGAAAAGTCAAATTGTTCCGCTTCGACCGCTGTTCCCGTCAAAATCACACGCAAGCCTGCATCGCAAAGACCTTCAATGAGTTTAAGGTAGTTTGCTTGGGAATAATTGTTGGCACTGCCCGCTGAACCCGGGTGAACGATGATGTGCCTTTGATCCATCTTCAGCCAATCGTCTGCCCCATCGATTTGGCCTTTCACTTCTTCCCACGCCTTGGGCTTCAATCGGCCCCACTGAGCAATCTCACCGGGCAATTGTGGAAGTTGCAATCCAGGTGTTTCCCAACCGGGAGACGGATGCATCGTCTTGGCTAATTCAATGCCATGCCACGCTTCGTGTTGTCCTGAAACTTTGCGTGAAGTGTGATTGTGATGTGTCATCCAACGCCGAAAAGGCCACCTTCGGGAAGTCCCAACCACAATGGGCACGCCCTGTTCACGGAGGGATTGAGCCACCTCCACATCTGGAAATGCCACGACCGCCGCATCATACCCTGACAAATCTGGCGGTGATTTTGACGACCAAATTACCACGTCATCCACATCTTCCGCAGCAGCGACAACAGGAGCGGCATACGGCCGGACCAGAAAATCCACCTGCAATTTAGAATCAGAAGCTTTGATCCAACCGGCAACCGGCAAGGTTAATACGGCGTCCCCAATGGCATCCGTTCGGCATATCAAGATCCGTTGGATTTTCGTTTTCCCAGCGGCCTCCAGCATCCGCTTCGAACGCCTGTAAACACGGGCTTTTTCGTATTTCCGATCCGTCGCAACGGCGCTGTACTTCGCAATGGTCCAACCGGCCCAACCATCTCTCCATCCCCCCCGAATCCATGCATTCTTGCACCATTGAAATGCCATCTTCAATGGCCGTATCCAAGGATTTGTTTGCCACAGCGGCCCCGTATAATGCACCGCTGCAATGTCAGAGAAGTAAGCGATTTGCCTGACATGGTCCTCGACCGTGTGATAGGAATGATGCAACAAATCTCCCTGCAAATGACCGATGCTTTTGCCGGTATTTTCACTGGCTAATAATTCCAAGCGATCGTGGGGATTTTCACCGGTCCACTCTGCCAATCCATTTTTCCAGAGCCGCAGCTTTTGATCGGGGTACCATCCGCCATGGCGCACCCAATGGCCACAATAAGAAGTCAATCGATTGAATCGATATGCCCGCGGTTCGTGGGCGCCTGTTTTCCATTCGAGGAGCGAAGCTTTCAATTCTTCGCTCAAACTTTCATCTGCATCCAAGGAAATGATCCACTGTCCTCTAGCCTGATTCGCCGCCCAATTTTTTTGCTGAATGTGCCCTTCGAATGGGTGATTCAACACCCGAGCACCCTTCGACTCACTCTTCATCACGGTATCATCCGTAGAACCCGAATCCACCACCACAATTTCATCCGCAACGGACTGCAAAGACAGCAAACACCGTTCGATGTTTTGCGCTTCATTGTAAGCGATGATGACGGCGGACAAAAAAGGTTGATCCATACGGAGTGTCTAACGGCGAATTCCTTGCAAGTTACTGCTCACAAACATGAAGTTTCGAACGATTCTTTGCTTGCGCACTGAGACCCATTATTTTTACGGCATGAATGTACTTTTGTTGGGAGGCGGAGGCCGTGAGCATGCAATGGCATGGAAACTAAGTGAATCTTCGATGTTGCGTGATCTTCACATTGCCCCCGGAAACGGAGGAATGCATGAGCTGGGGACCATGGCTGATCTGGATGCCATGGATTTTCAAGCCGTTGAACGCTATGTCCGTAGGCACAAAATCGACCTGATTGTGGTCGGTTCAGAGGCCCCTCTCGTGGCTGGAATTTCAGATTACTTTGAAGCTTCTCAAAAGACGTCCGCAACGGTAGTTGGCCCGAAAAAACAAGGCGCAATGCTCGAAGGCAGCAAGGAGTTCGCCAAAAGTTTCATGCAACGACACAACATTCCAACGGCTCGATATGCGAGTTTTGGAAGCGACCAACTTGCTGAAGCGGTGCAATCTTTGGATTCGTTTCAGGCGCCCTACGTCATCAAGGCCGATGGGCTTGCAGGCGGCAAAGGAGTGATCATCACCGAATCAAAAAAAGAGGCCGCAGACACCTTGAAGGCCATGCTGGAGGGCGGGGCATTAAAAGAAGCTGGAAAGCGAGTTGTGATTGAGGAATTCCTCACAGGACAGGAAGTCAGCATGTTTGTCATGACGGATGGTAAAAGCTATCACATTCTGCCTTCGGCGAAGGATTACAAACGAATTGGCGAAGGTGACACGGGTCCAAACACGGGGGGCATGGGTGCCATTTCACCGGTTCCATACTTGTCAGAAGAATTTCAGCAGAAGGCCTTGAATCAAATCATCATTCCCACCATCAAAGGATTAACCAAAGACGAAATCCCCTACCACGGGTTTATCTTCTTTGGTCTCATGAAAGTGGGAAGCGACCCCTACGTGATTGAATACAATTGCCGCATGGGTGATCCCGAAACAGAGGTCGTGTTGCCACGGATCAAGAGTGATTTACTGCACCTATTCGAAAGCTTAGGTTCCGGATTACTTTCAGAATACGACTTGGAAATTGATGAGCGAGCGGCCGCTACCGTGGTCATGGCGAGCGAAGGATATCCGGGAGCCTATGAAACAAACCGTGAAATCAAAGGCGTAGTCGACGACCCGAATTGGGACGGAATGGTCTTCCATGCCGGAACGAAAATTTCTCGGCGCAAACTCTACACAAACGGTGGTCGCGTCCTTGCGGTCACAGGCAGAGGTGCCACCGCGGAAGATGCGTTGAAACGCAGCTACGAGAAAGTCGAGAAAATCACATTCGAAGGGGCCTACTGTCGGATGGACATCGGTGCAGACATCTTGGATTTGGCTTGATGAACCCAAGGATAAATCCACTGCAGCGCAAGCCCTACATCACACCAAGTCCCCGTCCTGCTCAGCTTTTTGGGTGTACTTTTTCTGCAAACGCAGCCAGAACAGCAAACCCGCCAATCCCAGAATAATGACCCCCGAATTGAAGGGATCACTCATAGGTACGAGAACGGTTTCAAATGTCCATTCGATAAATTTTGCTACCGGAGTGATGATTTCTTGCGTATTCATAAGTGCTAAATTCGATGCAAAAATAAGCAAGCCTTGATTTCTATCCTCCGTTCGAACCAACCGATTGCATGGTCCATCGTTCCGTTGACCATTTTTGGAGGTGTGTTGTGGCACTTTTGGCATGCGCAAACACCCGTTCTATCCCTTGCCATCTATGGAATAGGGCTGCTAACGGTGGCAGGGTATTCGCATCATTTGTACGTGCAAAGAAATTTTGTCGAGCGGGGCGATTCTGCCCTGGCTTGGTCCTTTGTCGCTTGGGGAATCGTCTTGGTCCCGGTCGCGCAGCCCATGGAAGGCATTCAAACGTGGATAAGCCTGCTCATGCTCTGCGGAGCATTGGATCAGACCTTGCGCATGCACCGTCAACCGTCAACAAGCAACATCCAATTTCGAGCAGGACTCCTTGCAGGGCTTGCCGTGAGCATTCAACCGCTCAATGCAGGCATTTTGCTGGGTTTGATTGCCGTTCAAATTCGCACTCGGCCGGCGATTTTTCGCGAATGGATCATGTTGACCTTTGGGATTGCACATGGTTTGCTCATCGCTGGGTTTTGCTGGACCCTCCCATTCTTCAGTGAATTCGCAGGAAATGCTGCAACAGAGGTTCTAGAAACCGGTCAAAACACACGGCAATCATGGCGTGCAGTCGGCATGATCACCGCCAGCATTTTCGGATTATTCATGCTCATTCGAGAAAATCCGCGCCTGGTTCTCAAGACGAAAAACACCCGCTACAATGCGATCTTTCTCCTCTTGGCACTCGCTGGGACCGCAAGCCTGTTTTTCGGAACCGGTACCCCAGAAATAAGTGGCCTAGGACCCGCGTCCCAATGGGCAGCGCATTGGGCAGCAATTTGCGCTTTGACATTGGGGTTTCTTACGGTCAGCCTCGTTCCGAAACGCGAACGAAAAGGGGACAAACTCAGTGCCCTCGCCGGGTTGGGCTGGGTTGTTTTTGTTGGTACGCTGTTGGTTGTTTTTGGGTTGAATTACGCTTAATACAAGCAATGAATTCACGAACTTCGTCCTATGAAAATAGGAGTTGTTACTTTTCCCGGTTCCAATTGCGACATGGACATGGTACATGCAATGGAACACGACTTGCAGTTCGATGTTGTCCAACTCTGGCATAAAAACCGAGACCTAGCAGGCGCAGACATCGTAATTCTTCCCGGTGGCTTTAGCTACGGTGACTACCTCCGTAGTGGTGCAATTGCTCGCTTCTCGCCGATCATGGAGGCCATTGTTGGCCATGCGCAAAGAGGAGGACGCGTCTTTGGTGTGTGCAACGGATTCCAGATTCTTTGCGAATCGGGGCTGCTCCCGGGGGCCCTGCTCCACAATGAAAGCCGTAAATTCATTTGCCGTAACGTCCAGCTCAAAGCCGTTTCCCGCAAGGCCTGTCTCTCGCGTGATATCGATTCCAACAGCGCAATCACCATTCCCATTGCGCATGGCGAAGGGAATTACTTCATCGATGATAACGGACTGAAGAGGCTCCAAGATCAGGACCAAATCCTGTTCCGTTATTGCGACGAAAATGGGAAAGTGAACCCTTGGTCCAATCCGAATGGATCAATTGATAGCATTGCAGGTGTTGCCAACGACACAATGAATGTATTCGGAATGATGCCCCATCCCGAACGCGCAGCAAGCAGCAACCTGGGGAATACAGACGGCGCTCAAATATTAGCGGGATTAGCGGCATTAATAGAGGTATAAATGGCCCTTTTAGGGCATAAGAATTTCGTTTGCTCGAAAAAGTTCGGATTCCTGCACGTTCAACTGAACATCATTGCTCCTAATTTTGTTGAAGTGCTACAGGAGTAATAAGACCCCAAAATCATGAGTCACTTCCCCGCCGGACCGCATCTTTCTCGCATCAAAACGCCAGAGGACCTGCGGCAACTTTTCCAGCAGACAGATTTGCCCGTAATCTGCGATGAGTTGAGGCAATTCATTGTCGATGTAGTCTCTGAAAAAGGGGGGCACTTCGGTGCAAGTCTCGGAGTTGTAGAGTTGACGGTAGCCTTGCATCATGTCTTCAACACGCCCGACGACCAAATCGTGTGGGACGTGGGACACCAAGCTTATGGGCACAAAATCCTGACCGGTCGACGGGAAAAATTCCACACCAACCGACAGTACAAGGGCCTGAGTGGTTTTCCCAAGCGAACGGAAAGTGAATATGACACATTTGGTGTAGGACACAGTTCCACCTCCATTTCCGCTGCATTGGGCATGGCGGTTGCCAGCAAACTCAAAGGTGACAAACAACGCCAGCACGTAGCTGTTATCGGAGATGGGGCCATGACGGCAGGACTGGCCTTCGAAGGGCTAAATCACGGTGGGGCGGAGGACACCAACATGCTCGTCATTTTGAATGACAACTGCATGTCAATCGATCCGAATGTTGGGGCGCTCAAAGAGTACCTCACGGACATTACAACTTCAAAAGCTTATAATAAAGCCAAGGATGAAGTCTGGCATTTGCTCGGCCGAATTTCAAAGTTTGGGCCGAACGCACAGGCTGTTGCGCAAAAAATTGAAGTGGCCATGAAGTCGGCCCTGCTCAAGCAATCCAATTTATTTGAATCGCTCAATTTCCGTTATTTCGGTCCCGTCGACGGCCATGACGTCGTGCATTTGGCGCAAATCTTGGAGGACATCAAAGATATTCCAGGACCCAAGCTGCTTCATTGTGTGACCATGAAAGGCAAGGGGTACGAGCCCGCGGAAAAGGGCAGCCCAACCACTTGGCATGCACCCGGACTGTTCAACAAGGATACCGGAGAAATTGTAAAAAGCGCCTCGACGCAGCCGAAACCGCCCAAATTCCAGGATGTTTTTGGTCACTCCATCATCGAATTGGCCGAAAAAGATGAACGCATCGTGGGTGTCACACCCGCCATGCCTTCGGGCTGTAGCCTCAAATACATGCTGGAGGCCATGCCGGATCGCGCCTTTGACGTAGGCATCGCAGAGCAACATGCCGTGACATTCAGCGCGGGGATGGCGACTCAAGGAAAAGTTCCATTCTGCAATATTTATTCCAGCTTCATGCAACGTGCTTATGACCAAGTCGTGCACGATGTGGCCATTCAAAACCTACACGTTGTTTTCTGCCTCGATCGCGGAGGAGTCGTCGGCGCGGATGGCCCGACCCATCATGGGGCTTATGACATGGCATACATGCGCTGCATTCCGAACATGGTTGTAGCTGCACCCATGGATGAGGTGGAGTTGCGCAACATGATGTACACGGCTGCCGAAAAGCAGAGCGGTCCATTCTCCATCCGTTACCCTCGAGGGACAGGCACCATGGTCAACTGGAGGCAACCCTTTGAAGCCATTCAAATTGGTCAAGGCCGACGATTGAAAACGGGAAACGACATCGCAATATTGAGCATTGGCGCCATCGGTTCACAGGTCACGAATGCCATTGAGGCGCTTGACAGAATTGGAATTTCAGCAGCGCATTATGACATGCGATTTGTGAAGCCCCTCGACGAGGTGATGTTGCACGAAATATTTGGAAAGTTTGATGCGGTCATCACCGTAGAAGACGGATGCCTCATGGGTGGGTTTGGCAGTGCCGTTACAGAATTCATGGGAGACAATGGATACCAAGCGCAAATGAAGCGCCTTGGACTTGGGGACCATTATGTTGAGCATGGTACACAAGCCGAACTTTATGCGGAAAACGGCTACGACGCAGCCGCAATTTCCACAGCCGCAGAGGAATTGGTTTCTGCCGCTGCGACCAACCGCTCCCAGAACATTCAATCTGCCTGATTGATGGAACAAGCCTCCGGTGCAATCCGCAACCGTGTGGACGAAAGTGGCTTGACGGCCCTGGATCTGGATGACCTTGTTCTCCAGAAGCCCATGATGCGCTTCGACTTGGCAGAGTGCCTTGAAAATGGCCTGATCCTCAGGGAAAAGCCATTCCGCGAAACACTGAAAAATTTGCAGCGAGATGAATGGGCGGACAAAATTGTAGCGCTCCATTGCAGCAACGATGCAATCATTCCTGAATGGGCTTGGATGCTGGCCACCTCGCAGCTCACAGCCTGTGGCGCTTCCGTTGCCATTGGCACACCAAGCGAAGTCAAGCAAACACTTTTGCTGGAAGCCATTCAACGCCTTCCGCTTGAGGAATTTACCAACGCGAGGATCGTCATCAAAGGTTGCTCTTCAGGCACCAATGCAGAAAGCCTCGCAGCAGCCATCCGTCATCTCCAACCGGTGGCACTTTCGATTTTCTACGGTGAGCCATGCTCCACGGTTCCCGTTTACAAACGGCCGAAAAATCAGGCAAAAAATTAAGACTCAGGTGGTAACTTCGAAGTGTCACACACGACTCGAAGCCCCATGATTTCTGCCCCCTCCGACCGTAAACTTTTCCTTGTCGATGCCTATGCACTCGTTTTTCGAGCGTATTACGCCTTCATCAAGAACCCACGCATCAATTCGAAAGGGCTGAATACCAGTGCAATCTTCGGATTTACCAATGCGCTGCTCGAAGTCATTCGCAAAGAAAAGCCCACCCACATCGCTGTGGTGTTCGATCCTCCGGGCGGCTCATTTCGGAATGAGCAATACCCCGATTACAAGGCCAATCGAGACGAAACACCGGAAGACATCAAACGCTCAGTGCCCTGGATTCTCGAATTGCTGGAGGGGATGAACATTCCCGCCATTACTCAAAAAGGGTTTGAAGCGGATGACGTAATTGGCTTCATGGCCAAGAAAGCCGAAGAAAAAGGGTTTGAAGTATACATGATGACCCCTGATAAAGATTTCGGCCAGCTGGTGTCCGATCACGTCAAAATGTACCGGCCTGGACGCGGAGGCAGTCCTGCTGAGGTCTGGGGACCTGAGGAAATTTGCGAGAAATTCGGAGTTGATGAGCCACTTCAAGTAATTGACCTGCTTGGCATGATGGGCGATAGTGCCGACAATATCCCCGGAATTCCCGGTGTGGGAGCCAAAACAGCCTCCAAATTATTGAAGCAATACGGCAGTTTGGAAGGTGTCATCGAAAACAGCGGTGATCTCAAAGGCAAATTAAAAGAACGGGTCGAAGAAAACGTCGACTTGGCCATGCTCTCGAAGTCCCTTGCGACCATTTGCCTCGACATACCCATGGAAATTGACTGGGGTCAAATGGACTTGGAAGAGCCCAACGCTGAAACGCTCAAGAAAACCCTTGAAAATTTGGAGTTTCGGACGCTCGCTCGGCGCATGTTTAGAGATAACGGGAGCGATTCCGCTCCAGCAACTCCTTTAGCGACTGCTCCGCAGGAGCAACCGAAGGCACAAGAAGCCCAACTCGATTTGTTCGGAACACCCGAAGGATCGGTCGATGCCGCATCCTCGAATCATTTCGCAACCGTTGAGCCGGAAGATGCGGGCTACGCCAGCCTGGCGACGACAACGCACACCTATACCTTGGTGCAAGATTCAAACGGATTGGATGATTTGATGGAGGCACTCACGGCGGCTTCATGCTTTGCTTTTGATACCGAGACCACTGGGCTAGATACCATGACCGCCGATTTGGTAGGGTTGTCCTTTGCCACTGCAGTTGGCAAGGCCTGGTGGGTTCCTGTGGCCAGCGACGATTGGACCGAGGCCACGTTGCTCGAACGCTTGGGCATCATTTTCTCTGATTCGTCCAAAGAAGCCATCGCCCATCACTTCAAGTTCGATTACAAAATCCTCGCACGACGAGGCGTACAATTTGGATGCCGGACATTCGACACCATGATTGCGCATTACCTCATCCAGCCGGAAAGTTCTCATAAACTGGATCGATTGGCGGAGACGGAATTGGGCTATGCTACCATGCCCATCACAGACCTCATCGGGAAATCGGGAAAAGACCAAAAGCACATGGGACAATTGGACCCTGCAAGCATCACCGACTATGCGTGCGAAGATGCGGATATTGCTTTTCAGTTGCGCGAGCGCCTTGCCCCCCAGTTAGAGGACGTGGCGAGTACGGCTCTTTTTTGGGACGTGGAAATGCCGCTTGCCGTTATCCTCGCTGACATGGAATTGGAGGGGGTTCGAATCAATGTCCCAGAGCTCAAAAAATACAGCATCGAATTGGGAGCTAAAATTGATGAATTAACGCAGGCCATTCATGAACATGCAGGGATGTCGTTTAACATCGACAGCCCCAAACAATTGGGGCCCATTTTGTTTGAGACGCTCGCCATCCCCGCGAAAGTGAAAAAAACGAAAACAGGCCAGTACCCTACCGGCGAAGAAGTACTTGAAAAACTCAAATCCGCTCACCCCATCATCGAATTGGTGCTGAAGTACCGAAAATTAAAAAAGCTCAATAGCACGTACGTCGAACCGCTGCCAAAATTGGGCAATGCCCAATCAGGGCGCATCCACACCACCTACCAACAAACGGTCGCCGCCACGGGTCGATTGAGTTCGAAAGATCCAAACCTGCAAAACATTCCCATCCGCACGCCAGAAGGGCGTGCCATTCGAAAAGCCTTCATCCCAAGAGACGAGCACCACGTGCTCATCGCCGCAGATTACAGCCAAGTGGAATTGCGCATTGCCGCCGCCTTGAGCCAAGACCGTGGTTTGGTAGACGCCTTTGTCCAAGGCATGGATGTTCATACGGCTACGGCTGCGAAAGTTTTTCAAGTCTCACCTGAAGCCGTTGACCGCGACATGCGAAGCAAAGCCAAGGCGGTGAATTTTGGAATCCTGTATGGCCAAGGGGCGTTCGGATTGGCGCAAAACTTGGGCATCCCGCGACGAGAAGCAAAAGAAATCATCGATGCTTATTTCGAACAATTCGCTGCACTCAAAGCGTTCACCGCGCAGTGCGTAGACGAAGTGCGGGACAAAGGCTATGCAGAAACCGTGCTCGGTCGGCGCCGCTACCTGCCCGATATCCAGTCCAACAATGCCACCGTGCGTGCTTTTGCCGAACGAAATGCCGTAAACGCACCCATCCAAGGGTCTGCCGCGGATGTCATCAAAGTCGCCATGGTGAAGATTGATGAGGCGCTCAAGGCAAAAGGATTGCGCGCCAAAATGATCATGCAAGTGCACGATGAACTGGTGTTTGATGTCCCCCAATCTGAAGTCAGTGAATTGGAGGCCTTGATCGGACCTGCCATGACGGAAGCTGTTGCCTTGTCCGTGCCCTTAGCGGTTGACATGTCCTCGGGGAAAGACTGGTTGGAAGCCCACTGAATGCGCCATCCTTCCTGAACATTGTTGTGTGTGGAACTTTTTGAGTTCCCTTGCGTATACGAGTCGGGTACGAAGCAAATTGTGCTTCAATATCCAGAACTATAATCATGCGCATTAACCAACGAATTCAAGCATTGCCCATCGCCTTCGGTTTGGGCTTATTTCTCATCACAGGATGCGGAGAAACAGCGGATGACCATGCCGGTCATGACCATGGCGATCACAGCCACAGCGAAGCAGAAATGGATAGCGACGGCATGGCGGTCACGAGCCGACAAAACACCTTGACAAAGATTTTTCACGCGGCACCGTCTCCCATGGAGACCGCCTCATTGATCAAGCGCAGTGGAGCGCATTTCCATTCCGATGCATTGAACGCGGCGAATGAATACAATCGCTACACAACCAGTGACAAGCAAGCGATCAACCTCGGCATCTATGGTGCGGACCTCAGTTATGCGACCATTTTTGAAGAAAACAGCACAAGCCTCGATTACTTGGCTTCTATCAAGTCATTGAGTCAAGCCTTGGGAGTTAGCGATGTTCTGAGCGAAGAAGTCATGAACGAAGTCGAAGAGAATCGCAACGATCGCGATGTACTCATGGACATCGTTTCCGAAACCTTTTATGATCTCAATGAACGTTTGAAATTCAATGGTCAAGAGGATTTGGCTGGTCTCGTCGTTGCATCCGGATGGGTCGAAGGAATGTACTTGGCCACCCGCCACCTCGACGCAGCTCCTGACGAATTGAAGCAACGCATCGCCGAGCAAAAACTCGTCTTGAATGACGTGATGGGACTGTGCAACAGCTACGAACAAACGCCAGCACTCACCAACTTGCTGACTTCCATGAAATCGATTGAAAACGCTTTCGGGGGGGTCGCATCAAGCAGCGGTGAAAGCACCACAAACAGAGAAGAATCCGGTTCATTTACCATCGGAGGAGGGACAACCTTTGCTGCCGATGATGCAACCATATTAGCCATTGCCACAGCCGTTGAATCTGTTCGAACGGCGTGCATCCAATAAAGTCAAGAAGTACGATGAAGCATACTATAATCCTCCTATTGACCCTCGGGCTCTTTGCAACAAATGCAGACGCCCAGTGCCGGTCATTTACTAAAAAGAATTGCCTCACCGAATTGGAAGGCTACATTCAAAATGACAATTACAACAGCGCCATTCTCATTCCCGGTGACGAGGCGCAGTTGATGTTGACCTTGCTGGCGGGCCAAGAATACCGCTTGCTCGTCTGCAGCCATCCGGTGTTAGGCGATGTCACTTATGAGATCTTCGATGCCAATGGCAAGCGTCTTTTTGACAGCAGAAAGAATGAGCCTGAAATTAGCTACGTCGATTTCAATATGGAGACTACGCAACAATTGCAGGTGCAAGTACACGTCCCCGAGACGCGCTCTGCTATCATGCATGAAGGTTGCGTAACCGTACTAGTGGGCTCCAAGAGTTAACGATTCCTATTTTCCTTGCTCCTATCAAAAACGGCCGCTTCCCAGCGGCCGTTTTTCGTTTCCATGCAAGAGCTCAATCGTCCGACATCTGATTACTGAATCACCAACTGCTTTGTGAAACGACGTCCGTCCAACACAACAGAAACCAAGTACGTGCCTGCGGACCATTCGGCGATTGGCAGATCGACTAGGTGCAAGCCCGGAATAACATTGCGCTGGGCCTGTGACCAAAGCGTTCGCCCCGTCAAATCCATGAAGGCAATATCCATCGTCTGATACGTGAGTCGTGTGGAGAAGGAAACCGTCGCTTCGTCTTGCGCGGGGTTTGGGTAGACTTCGAAGTCTACCCCTTCTCCCACTTCCAATTCGAGCAAATCACTCGCCGTGTACGCCGTGATGTTGATGTCGTCCAGGAAGATGTTATTTCCCAAACGGCTTTCAAACTCAAACATGATGCGAAAGTTTTCTGTGTAGAACTGCGCGTATGGAATTTCCAAAACATAACTGTTCCACTCATCCTGGCCATTGGGTGTGAAGACAAACGGGTGCGGCGGAGCAGAGGGTAAGTCTGTGAAACAACGGAGCATGCGCCGCAGGCTCCATGTATCTCCACAGTTG
>CAXDQP010000005.1:0-22403 GCA_963991335.1 uncultured Flavobacteriales bacterium | reverse complement strand
CAGGTTTCTGCGCAATTGGAGGTGTGGAACAACAACGATGCTTACAGCAACGAGGTCATCACATTGCCTAAGCACTTGGATGAGGAGGCGGCACGTTTGCACTTGGATAAAATCAATGTGCAACTGGAGAAGCTCACCACTGAGCAAGCCGATTACATCGGAGTTCCTGTAGAGGGTCCATTTAAATCCGATTTGTACCGATATTGATCCTCGCAATGCGTTGGATCCAAAAAATCAGTGAATTCGTCCGGTCTCAACCGGACGTTTTCCGTTTTCTGGTTTTTGGTTTTGGCGGATACATCGCTTGGCACTTAACGTACGAGGAATACCTTAAGCCGGCTACCCTGCTCGATGAATACGTGACCCAACACTTGATCATCAGCACGGAATGGGTCATGGAATCACTGGGTTACTTGGTCAATGCCTACTTCCAGGCCACCGATGGACTGTTCCGAACACGGGTAGGAATTGCCGGTGCAGCAGGAGTAATCGTTGGGCCCTCCTGTGATGGCGTTGTTCTTTTTGCTTTGTTTGCGATTTTCGTTGCATCCTTTCCCGGGCGTTGGCTTCGAAAAGTGTGGTTCATCCCGCTGGGAATTGCTGTGATCCATGCGGCCAATGCCTTCCGAATCATTTGCTTGCTCTGGATTCAATTGTATTTCGGCGAAGATGCCATGACGTTCAATCACGATTACACCTTCACGGTGTTTGTGTATAGCATAATTTTTCTGTTGTGGTACCTCTACGCGGCGAAAGGAGGAGAGGGAAAACGATGGACGCGTTCCATTGCCGACAACGCACCTACGCCGTGATGCAAGTTGCAAAACCCATGCTTCCGCGCAAGCGACCCTTTTGGTTGCTGGTGCTCGGGGTGATGTTGGTTTTTGGGTTCTACCAGGAAAAGGCGAAAATTCAATTGAACCATTACACACAAGTAATGGAGGCAAACCCTGAATTGGAGGCGATGCCTGCTGAAATGAGGGCGCAGTGGTGGCAGAACCATCCACAACCGCGGCGCATACATTACTACATCATGCAGGGAACGTGGTCCGGGTTTCCCGGCATGAGTCGGAAACAGCTAGGGAGATTAAAGTGGGCGCTGAGCCTTGTTATTTTAGTGATCTTTTTTGCCTTGGATGGGCTTTTTCTCAAGACCACCGGGCACCTAGAACGGTGGCCTTGGCTGGTTGTTATGTACGCGCTCGCCGGAGGGATTATGGTCGTTTTCATTGCGCTGGTACCCGGCAAGTCAGGCTACAGCGTAGCGCACGAGTTTTTGGCATTCTTGCAGTCCCCGCTGCCTTCCTTGTTCATCGTGTTGGTTCCCTCTCTGATTGAGCGCATGCGCGTGGAGAATGAGCAGGAGTAAGGAAAACGGCGTCAATCCGAGCTAGAGGTTGAATACCCGAAGAATCGGAGGGTCCCACTGGGTGCCGTAGCGATGGAGCGGGTAGGTGGCAGAACCCGAGACCACTGATCCATCGATGATCAGCCATTCGGAATCTCCACATGGATCGGTCAAAATCAAGCCATCCGCCGCTACTTCAACTTGGCAATTGGCGGGGATGTCAGCTGTAGCGTGCCGATCCAACGCGACGAATTCATCTAATGTGTAGCGGTAGAGCACGATTCCTTGGGATCCTCCATTGACGAGAATGTGGCCGCTGGGAACGGACAGATCGATGTAGGCGGGCAAGTTCACGTTGATGGAGAAGTCCACAGGAACATAAGGTATATTCTGCTGCTGTTCATTGCACCGCGATTGCACGCAGATGACCGGCACAAGGAAACAGAGTAAGAAGCGGTTCAAAGAAGACTTCATGAGACGCTAGATGTTCTGAGTCCCAATGGGTCACGCGGTGTTCCCGCTTGGAATTCTTTGAGGTAACGCGGCTCGAAATATGCCACATTTTCAAATGAACCGGCACGGTATGCCTCCAACGCCAGTTGGTGCATGTGTTTCGCTTGTGGAAAATCTGTCGTGTAGGTACAATTGGGCATGCGGGTGTCCAGCAGGCGCTCCGCTTTTGCAGCGGCATCTCCGATGACACAAATAGAATCGAGTCGGTCAAGATTTTTGATTACGGGAAAAAGGCCCACTGCCGTTGCGGTCGAATCAAGAATCAAGGCTCGGGTGGCGTCTACTGCCTGGAGTCGGCCTGCTTTAGGGACGAAGCTAGCGGTGTAAACTTCGTCTCTACGCGCGTCCATCACGGCGATGATTGCGGTCCAATTTTGTTCGCTTGCGGCAGCGCATGCTTGCACGTGAAGGCTGTCGAATGCCATCAATGGCAGGTTGTGGGCATGCGCGATTCCCTTCGCGGTTGAAACGCCAATCCGCAATCCGGTATAACTACCAGGCCCTGCAGAAACGGCAATGCCCTGTAGTTCAATGGATGTAATTTCATTGGCTCGGAGTACTTCATCGATCAATGGAAGTAATTCTTTGCCGTGGACGTGCTGCGCTTCATTGATTTGCTTGGCCCCGATGAGTTGTTCGCCACGAAAAAGAGCAACAGAGCACGATAGCGTGGAGGTTTCGAGGGCAAGGATCAGGGGCTGCGCGGTCATTCGTCGTCGTTTTCCGAATCTTCTTGGACCTCAACAACATCGCCATTGGACAGCGTGCGCGAAATGGCTTGATAAGGGCCTGTAACGACTTCGTCCGACTCGTTGAGCCCGGATTTGATTTCGATGTAGCGGTTGTCTTGGATTCCCGTTTCCACCGCCTTCCATTCGGCGATGCCGTCGACAAGTATGAACACGCCCAATTCTGTTTCTTCCTCATCGTTCTCTTTCTCCCGCGTAGAAACGGATTGAATCGGAATCGAAATAACGTCTTCGGCTCGGCGCGTCAGGATATCCACTTTGGCACTCATGCCGGGACGAAAGGGCGAGATGTTGACCGATGCCTCGTTCTCCAGCATTGCGGAATAACTCTCCGGCTGCAATCGAACCTTCACCGAAAAATTCGTCACTTGATCCATGGCAAACCCATTGAGTCCAGCATTTAATGCGGTGTTCCCAATTTCAGTAACCGCACCGCTGAATGTTTCCTCGAGGTACGCATCTACTTCAATTTCAGCGGCATCTTGCATACTCACGCGCACAATATCACTTTCATTGACTTCCACGTCTACCTCCATGACGGATAAATCCGAAACCTTCATCACGACTTCTCCGGCTGTGAAGCCATTGCCCTGAACGCTCTCTCCAATTTCTTTCACTAATGCTGTCACTGTTCCTGATTGGGGAGCGACTAACGTGGTTCGGGAGAGGTTGTCTTGCGCCTCTTGGACGGAAGCTTCTGCGCTGGAGATTGCGAACTCTGCGCTCCGAATGGTTTCGGTGGCAGAAGTAAGCGTTGCCTCTGCAGTGCGAAAATTGGCTTGTGCCGCATCGAAATCAGCCTGTGACAAAACATTCTCACTGAACAGTTTTTGCGTTCGTTCCCAGCTTTTTTCCGATGCAAAGAATTGTGCATCGGCCTGGGCTCGCTGGGCGCGCGCTGAGGCCAAATTGGACCGAGCGCTGTTCGCTGCTGCTTTGGCGCGATTCAATGCAGCTTCGTAAAGGTCCGGGTTGATTTGAACAAGCAGATCTCCTTGGGCAACCTGGTCGCCCTCTTTCACGGGCAAGGCGATGATCTGACCGCTGACTTCTGCCGTGATGTTGACCTCGACTTCGGGTTGAATTTTCCCCGATGCAGAGACGCGTTCAACAATGGTGCGCACGTTGGCTTGCTCAATTTGGACCGTGGTCGCCTCGGTTCTGCCACCAAACCATTTTGCAGCGACGAGCAAGACTACGATTAGGACCGATACAATGATCCAAAAAGTTTTATTTAGCTTCATAGCGTTGGGTTATCGGAACGTCAGAGGTTTGCCCATGTAAAAGTCGAGGATCCGGCTTTTGAAGGCGAGGTCGTATTTCGAGCGGAGCGCATTGACGCGCGCATTGTCCAATCGGGTGCGGGCATCGGCATAATCAATGGCAGTTGCTGCTCCCGCTTCGTAGCGCTGTTCCGTATTCTTGAACGCTCGTTCCGAAGCCACCAAGGCTGATTCTTGTGCGACGGTATTTTGAGACGCGGCGCGGGCGTCAGCCCAAGCAGATTCTATGTTTGCAGTTAACGTTTGCCGCACTTGCTCCAACTGGTATTGCGCACGAAGCACGTTCACTTCCGCTTGCTCGACCGACGACTTCACTCCAAAATTGTTGAATATTGGAATGCTCATCGAGAAGAAGACACTTTGGTTGTAATTCCGATTGACTTGATCACTGAACGGCGTAGTAATGAATTGGTAGACCTCCTGCTGGGCTACAAGATCGTATGCCGTGCTGTCATCCACGACCAATGAGCCCAGCACAATTTCTTCGGTCGTTGGCGATCCGTCTACGGTGCGAGAAGCACCGGAATAACCGGTTCCAATGTTGTAGCTGGCAAAAACACGGGGATACCGTCCACTCCTGGCGAGATTCAACCCAATGCCTGCATCTTCCACTTGGTATTGCGCTTGAACGATTTCCGGAAAGGAAGCCAGGGCGTGACCGACCGCAGAGGCTGGAGAGGGAGGGAGGTTGTTGCGCTCCAAATCTTCATACGAAGGCCGAACGACTTTAAAATTGTCTGACTCCGATGCGGGCAGTAGCAATAGCTGCACCAGATTTAGCTTGGCAAGATTCAAGGCATTTTGGGTGCTGACAATCGTCGCCTCATCTGATGCTAGCTGGGCTTCGACATCGTACAAATCGAATGCGGCTGCAGCTCCGGCGTTTACCAGACTCTGCATTCGTTCGACTTGACGAGCGGTTGCCTCCCGGTTCAAGTCCGCAACCCGCACAAATTCTTCCTGAAACAATACATTCAAGTAGGCACCTGCAATGGTCAGTACAATATTGTTTTCAGCGATTTCACGGCTGGATAGGGCTGATTTCTGAGCGAGTTTGGCGCGCTGCAGGTTCAGGTGGTTCTGAAACCCATTGAACAGAACCATTCCGGTCGAAAGTCCAAAGCTGTTGGAACGGATGGCAGAGGATTCTACGAATTGATTCGTGAATGGGTCGATGGTTCGACCAAAATTGTATCCGTGGGACAGATTTCCATTGACATTGGGCAAAAATGCACCAATCGCTGATTGGGTTCCAATGTCAGCGCTTACTTCGCCCAGCTGGCCGAGCTTGATCTGGATGTTGTGTTCGAAAGCATGGTCGAGGCATTGCTGCAACGACCAAGTGTTTTGCGCGGAGCTGGCATGCGGAAGGCTGACGCCTACGGCGACTACAAAGAGCGCAATGAAAGGGACCGAACTGGCGGAGTATCGTCTGAGCATAGCCAAAAATAAAGCAATGCAGCCTCCATGCGCCATTTTTTCAATAATTGGTAATCCGAACAGTAATGCGTTGCGCTGCTTCCGCCTCCTCAATGGATTGCGGCGCCTCCAGCTTCGCATAGTCGTCTTTCAGTGGATCAATGGCCAATCGATTGGGGTTCACCCCCGAACTGACCAAATACTCAAAGACAGCTCGAGCCCGCGCTCGTCGTGCCATTTCGGCATCTTCAAATGCGCTTTCATAGCCGAGGTTGCTCTGAATGGCGATGGCAATGGTTGGATTCACCTCAATAAAAGCCAACAGCGCCTCGAGGGTGGGGATGGAGGAAAAGTACAAATCATTGGTGCCCGGATAGAAAACAATGGGCTCCAATTCAACTTCCAAACCAACAGCGAGGGGAGCCAGCCGCAATGTGTCATGCAGCACATCGGGACTTGCATAAATGCGATCGCTGAAGAGCATGTAATCGGGTTCAACACAGATCCGCGTATAGCGGCGTTGTGATTGCAACTTGAGCATGGTGTCCTTTTGAATGCGCACAGAAACGGGTTTGCGCGGATTCAGTCCTTCCACCGTGAGCTCTACATCCAACGAGCGATTGCTTTCGGCATCTTTGACGGTCCATGTCTGATTCACCGGATCATCTGTCACCGATCCTGCATCCAGCCAGGGACTGCGTTCGACCGTAAATTGAGCGAAGAGGCTGGTCGCTACAGCCATGGCACTGAGAAAAGAGAACATGCGGCGCGCAGCAGCAAGTGCCAAGGGAAAGCGGAAAGCGACGGAGGGTGGTTTTATTCGCATGCTCAAGAAGTAGAATCGTCTTTCCACTTCTTATAAATTACGAAAAAAAGGGCGGATAACAAAATGTAGGGCACCGCCATGAGGTAGAGAATTCCCTTGTTCAGCCCTGCACCCAGTCCGCCGTCAGCGGCGCTGTCTTCGGCAACCGCTTTGCACATGACGCATTGCGCATCGGCGGGCAAGGCCATGGCAAGGAGAACAATAGCAAGGAGAAATGCGCTGGTGCGCCTGCAGAGGATCATGGGGTTCATCAGGTTAGGGTGGGTGGCCTCAATGCGGGTAATACGGGGAAATCATCCAGTAAACGATGACGCCGGTCGCGGTCACATACAACCAAATGGGCCATGTGATTTTTGCGATTTTGCGGTGCTTTTCCACTTGCATGCCCAGTCCTCTAACATACGTGAAGAGGACCAAAGGAATGATGCCAGTGGACAAGAGAATGTGCGAAATCAAAATGATGAAGTACACCGAACGTATCCACCCTTCTCCTCCGAATTTGGTGGATTCGGTGGTCAAGTGAAAGGCAACGTAACTGACCAAAAACAACATGCTGAGGACCAAGGCCGTCGTGGTAAACGCTCGGTGCACCTTGATGTTCTTGTTTTTAATGGCAATGAATGCACCGATGAGGCAAAGATAGGCCGTGCCATTGAAGCACGCATTCAGCTTGGGAAGAATATAAAGGGATGCTTTGACTTCGTCGGAGAGGTTCTCAACCGGTGGGATCAAAAACAGCAGAGCGACCGCGGCGGGGATCACCACCGCCATCGTCCAAATGAATCGTTTGATGTTGCGTTCGTCTTCCATGGGGTCGTTAAGGGTTGGTTTCCGGCTGGATCCAAAGCCGGTATGCATCTGCCATGAGTTGGTCGACTTCTTCGGTGCTTGTGCCGTCGTAATAGCCTCGGATTTGGTCTTGGCCATCGATCAACGCGAAAGTGTCACTATGGAAAATTCCGCCGGCTGCGGTATCGCTCTCGATGGCCGTCAGGAAATAGCCGTTCCGGGCCAGGTCATAAATTGCTTCTTTTTCTCCTGTCAGCAGCTCCCAAACGGCTGGGTTTCTTCCCAGCTTCTGACCATATTCCTGCAATATTAGAGGGGTGTCATGCTCGGGGTCTACCGAATGACTCAAGAGGAGAATGTCATTTTGCATTCCACGTTCAATCAATTGGGCTTGGAGTCGCGCCATTTGGCTCGACATGATCGGACATATGGTGGGGCACCGGGTAAAAAAGAAGTCGACGATCCGCAGGCGATTCTGGACGTCACGGTGGGAGAATTCGGAGCCGTTCGTCGCTGTCAAAGCAAAGGCTGGAACGGTATGCCCTGGAGGCCCTAGAACCGGCAGGGGCTCCTCGTCGCTGAGCCGCGCAAGGGCTTTCTTGCGCTCATACGCCGCTTCATCCATTTCTTTTTGGAGCAACGCAATGTCTTCCACGGCATCCTTGATTGCATCTTCTGAAGCTGCGTGATAGACGCCGCGCAGGTAGCCGGCTCCATCCACCAACCAGAGCGTTGCAATGTTGTTGGGCTCAGCTTCATCGCGTTTGATCATAAATGACTCCCGCACAATGCCATCGATCTGCGCTTGGTCACCAGTCAGAAATTGCCACTTGTCTGAAAAACCATTGTATCGGGTATTGCGATCGACGTACTTTTTCAGCACTTCTGGCTGGTCGTAGGCAGCGTCCAATGTGAAGCATACCGTCATGATATCACTTTCGTCTCGGTACCGAAAATTTGGCCAGAGCAATTGCTTGGTAAACTGGGCAACGTGCGGCGCATTGGTGGGGAAAAAGGCAGCAATCCAGACTTTACCGTTTAATTTTTCGGAATCAAAAGCTTCGCCATCTTGATTGATCAAGGAAAACGGTTCGATGCGCTGCGCCTGCTCGGTCCATCCGTCTAATGTGCCTTCTTCTGTGTAATAAGGAAGTGTGTTGAAATGATGGTCTCCATCAATTCCCAAAATCAGTAAACCCGTGAGTGGCAGACCGAGCATAATGCTCAGGAGGTAAACGTATTTCCGAATGGTATTGGAGCGACGATGTTTCACAAGAATCAAACCCTTTCAACAAGGGCGAAGTTCACATGCTGATTGAAATCAGTGAAACAGGGTGGAGTTGCTCAGATGGCCAAACCCTTCCGAGATGGCAATGAAGAGCAGGTATCCGATGAATAGCATGTACGGCGCCAAAACAACTTTTTTGAGGTTGGGGCGCTCATCTCCTAAGTGCATAAATACGAGAACGATGTACGCTGCCTTGACGAGGGTCAAAATCACAAACGTCCACTTGATCATGCTCCAGGTAAACGTCTCTGCTCGCTTGAAGTAGATTCCCATGAAGACTTCCGCGGTGGTCAGGAAGGTCAAGATGGCGGTTACCTTCCAAACGTTTTTGCGAATGGCAGCACCCTCTTCCTCGCTGTGGTGAGCATTCAATGCGTAGCTGTCGTTCACTATGAGATCGTCGCGTTCCATGTCTTTAGAATTAGAAGGTTATCCGTGCGCAGCGCAGAATCAGATGAGGTAGAAAAATGTGAAAACGAAGACCCAAACGAGGTCTACGAAGTGCCAGTAGAGACCAATTTTCTCCACCATTTCATAGTGTTTCCGGCGTTCGAATACGCCGCGGTAAGCCATGAAGAAGATGATGATGTTGATGACTACACCCGAGAACACGTGGAAACCGTGAAAACCCGTGATGAAGAAAAAGAAGTTGGCATACGCTTGCTGGACGGCATATTCGTTGTCGTGCATGTTTGCGCCGAAAGCAAAGGATTCCGAGCGCGCATTCCACAATTTCATCGCTTCATCGCCGCTTACGTGCGATTCATTTTCGATGTATTTGTTAATGGTGAGCGAGTGGAGCTCGGCTTCATGCGTGTGCTCTCCATTCTGCACAAGCTTAACGCCGTGGTCGCTGTCTTGCAATGTCACCATTGGGTCACCCTCGAGCCAGGGCTCGGCGAGGTGGCCGAAGTGATGGTCCATGTAGACAGCATCTCCTTTGGTCAAGTTGAACGTTTGGCCATTGTCGGCGGTGACCGTCACGTTTTCGGCGAGCAGGTACGTACCTCCACTGCCGTGGATAAAGTGTGACCACTCCCATGCTTGCGATCCCAAGAAGAAGAATCCACCAATGATGGTCAAGCCCAACCATTTGACAACCCCGCTCTTGTCGTTGCGATGTCCTGCTTCAACCGCCAATACCATGGTTACCGATGATACAATCAAGATGAAGGTCATCAGTGCCACGTAAATGAGCGGATATTCTCCATCCAAACCGGGCAAGGAACGGAACACTTGTTCTCCAATGGGCCAAGCATCTGTGCTGCTCGCTCGGACAAATCCATATGCCGTAAGCAATCCTCCAAACGTCAAGGCGTCTGAAACGAGGAAATACCACATCATCATTTTGCCGTAGCTCACACTGAAAGGAGATTGACCTCCTCCCCAGAGTTCCTCTTTCGAAATCGATTTTGTTGCTTCTCCGCCCATGGTTCGAATTTGGCGGCAAATTTATGCAATCAACGGCAAAAAAGCACCTTCTGAGGGCAAACGAGATCAAACGGTGTGATGCCCCAAGCAAGAAATGCCTGATTCCGGCCCTCCTTTAGTGGTAGTAGAAGAGGAAGGCGAACAGGTAAAGCCAAAGTGCTCCCATGAAGTGCCAGTAGATACTGAGGGATTCAAGCCTCACCACATCTCCTCCATGAATTGTTCCTTGGTAAACTCGTATTCCATTCACAATCAAGTAGATGAACCCAAATGTCAAATGTAAAATATGCACTGCGATCAGGGCCCAAAGGTAGCCGCCGCCTGAGTTTGAAGTGCGGGCAACGTCCCGTGTGATGGGGCGAACCATAAGGGCGTCATTGGCGGCATAAAACTCTTCCCGTTCCGAGCTGTAAACCAATGGGAGTCCATTTCGGTAGACCACATAATCATCCCCGTAAACAGCAGGACCCTCCATCATGGCCTCAATGCTGTTCCAACGGTAAGTTTCGGCGCCCGATTCGTGTTCGCTGATTGTCCATCCCATTCCCATTTCCGCCAAACGTTTCCAGCCTTCGGCCTGGCTCACGGTGAAACCAATGCCCATGGCTAGGGTCAAGCCCAATCCTATCATCGCGTTTGTTTTTTGAGCGGATCGCATGGAACGCACTGCCCACCACAATGCTGCAGAGGAAAGCACGAGCAGCGCATTGGAAACCCAAAAAGCCGGTGTTGGAGAAACATGGACCCAAAATTGTCCCATGTTGGAGACAATGTAAGCACTGGTGAATCCCGCAAACAACATGACGATGGCAAAGACGATGAAGTACATCAGCATCTTTTTCGTTCGCTCTCGAATCTTGGGATCTAGCCCCTCGAAAACGTTCATTTTCGGGTTTGTTTTTTCGGTAGAAGTATCGCTCATGGTTTCATCAAATCTTATCCAAAACGAAGGCAAGTTGCACGATTGGCAGGTAAGCAAAGGAGGCGAACATCAACGTTCGGGCATGTTTCATGTCCAGCGTTTGATGCAGCCGGTAGGCTGGGACGGCAAAAAGAAGGCCGCTCAAAACAGCTACGGTGAGTGCAATATTGCCCACCATCGGGTCGCCTGTTGGGAGCGCCCATGGCAACAGAGAAGCCGGGATGCAAAATAACGTGTAGACAAAAATCTGCCATGCACTTTGCTTGGTCCTTCCGGCTCGGAAGGGGAGCATGAAGTAGCCTGCTTTCTGATAATCGTCGTGGGCCAACCAAGCGATGGCCCAAAAATGGGGAAACTGCCACATGAATTGAACAGCAAAAAGGGTTCCAGGTTCAATTCCAAAATCACCCGTTGCGGCAACATATCCAATCATCGGCGGGAGCGCTCCGGGAATGGCTCCCACAAACACGCTCATGGTTGTTTTGGCTTTGAGCGGGGTATAAATGAAAGCATAGGACACCAACGCTGCAACGCCGAGCCAACCGCTCAGCGGATTAAGTCCAAAAAGACAACCGAGTCCGATGGCACCCGCTATGATGCTGTAAGCCAATGCCGCGCCAGTCCCCATTCGGCCAGTTGGGAGCGGACGATCTGCGGTTCTGCGCATCAGCCCATCCACGCGTTTTTCAATGACTTGATTCAACCCATTTGATGCGCCCGTGAGCAGATAGCCGCCAATGGTGAGCATCAAAAAGCTGCGAATGTCCATGCTTTCCACGGCCATAAACCATCCTAGAATGGCGGATACCACGACAAAAAATCCGAGGCGGACTTTGAAAAGTGAGGCGATGTCTTTGATGCGTTCGTTCATGGATGAATCGTCTGGTGTTGACTTGGGCGTGCAAAATTACATCCCGTCAGCGGATATTGGGTCACCAGTTCCGCTCCTCAAGCACCCGATGCAGCCGAATTCCCAATTCTACTCGCCACCAAGTGGAACGCTGAAGGGATGCGTTCAAATTGTTTTGCGTACTCCGGATGAAGAATTCCTGGTCATCCAACCTAGGAATACGGTACCCCAAATCCGCCCAGGTTTGCACCTGGTTGATGATGTCCGTCTCCCCTGCCTGTCCATCCCCTACAAAGAACCATTCTACTCCATAATTGGAGGGCCGTGTGACGTAGGAAAGCAGCGGATCGGATCCAATGGAAACAGCCGGTTCTTTTCCCAAATCAACAGGCTCGTCGACGGCCTGCCTGCGGACCAAGGCACCAAGGTGCAATCGGAACCTTCCCGGACTCCATATCAGGTGACTTCTTACTTCGGCAAAATTACTCCCAGCAGGATGGGCAAGCGGCTGGCGGTTGTGTGTCCAAGACTGTGCCTGCGAAGCATGAGAATAGGTGTATGGCCGAATGGCAGCGGCTTCCATCACTACATCCCACTGTTCGTTGAGACTTCCATAATGAATGGAACCCAATGCCCCCCATTTGTTTGCCCACCATTGTTCATCGGAACGCAACTCGCTTATGACGAGTTCGTCGAGGAGGATCTGACCATACAAGCGCCAACTTCCGATACGGGTCGATTTGTTCCAGGAAAGCGCTGCTCCGAGCAAGGCATTATCTGCGGAACCAAGCGCATACTCAGTTGGTCGGAAGGCGATGAACGGCAGGGCATAGGGGACTTCAAATCGGTGGTTATAGCCGGAGTCATTTGCGAGGTAACTCACGGCGCCGTATAACTCTCCGCTCCAGCCTCTCCCAAGATCAACTTCCACCAAGTGGGCGGCAAACCAAGCCGGTCGACGAATGGCATAGGTCCCCGGACTTCGGTCTTGCGCTCCTATGAAATCTGAGGGGCTTCCAACCGTGCGATGCGTCGTATGGCCAATCAGATGTGTGTATTGAACTCTCCCTGCATCTGCGTGCAAACGCGCATAGGGCAGGGACGCTGCCTGCCGGTCAATCCATAAGGATCTCCAGCCTTTGCCCCAGTGGTGTTGGCCTTGCCCTAATTCGAGCTGAATCGATGGCGAAACCACAAAATTGAGGTATCCTGTTCCACGGACCAGAGCGATATCACTGGGGTTGGGATTCCATGCCCATCCGATTCCATCCCATGTCGCCCATTGCCATGCTTGATTCCAATCGCGTTCGCTCACGTTGCTCAATCGCCAATGGTCCAGAACGCCTTGCCATGAGAATCGCCTCCAATGTCCTGCCAATTCCATGCCTGCTTTCCACCCCAGTCCTTCTGCAATGGAGCGAGCAGTTCCATTCCCAATGGCGCGGACATTGGGGCTGAATTGTCCCGATGCGAACGCTCGGATTCCGATCGTAGATTCGCCATACCAGAGCGTTGTGTCAGGTGGTCGCTGCCAATTGGTTCCGCCTGCCAATGGCCAAATGGAAGGACAGTCATCTTCCAATGGTCCAATTTTCCAGCGTCCGCTTTCCAGTTCTTGGGCATGAATAAAACCAACGGAAAGGGTGAGAAGCACCCAAATATTCAGCCTTTTGGCAGTTGATGAAACGGGTTTGGAATAGAACCGAGCGCGCATTGGGCTAAGTTACGACCCTGACAATGCGGACTTTCCCGGCGACCGTGGTTTATCTGATTGAGATGTTTTTTTTGACTCAGCCTTCAAAGTTTCCTGCTGTTTGACGTTTCTCTGGTGAGCGTCGCGCGTTTGTCGCAGGGTGGGCCAAAACCATAAAAAAGAAAGCAGAAGCAAACCGAAAAACATTCCTTCTTCCCCGAGATTAGGGAATAAAAGGGGCCTTGAGAAAGCGAGTGCGATGAAAACAAGCGAGTAGAAGTAGACGAAAATGGCGGTTTTTCGATGGCTCTTATTTTTCATCATGAGCCGGTGGTGCATGTGATTTTGATCAGGATGAAAAGGTGAGATGCCGCGAATGGCGCGCAAGAAGAAGACGCGCAACGTATCCACCAAGGGGTATGCGAGAATAGCCATGGCCAGCGTGGGCCGGGATAATTGGGAAAAGACTTCAGGAATTGCCTCTCCCGGGGGCTGAATCACGTTCGTCGCGAGCGCATATCCCACCACTCCAAGGATGAGCGATCCGCAATCCCCTAAGAAGATTCGAGCGGGAGCGAAATTGAAAACCAAAAACCCAAGTGTGGCTCCCACGAGTGTCAAAGAAAGAATGGCGGCAGGGATTTGACCGGTCAAAAGAAACCAAGCAGAAAATGCAGCCATAGCTATTGCCGAATAACCGCCGGCAAGACCGTCGATGCCGTCGATCAGGTTCCATGCGTTGACAATGACGATGTAGACAAACAAAGAAAAGATGGTCGAAATGGTTTCTGGCATGTCTTCAATGCCGAACAGGCCGCCAAAGCCTTCAATCCGAAAGTCGCCAATTGTTATGAGCAATGCTCCCGCGAACAAATGGACAATCAGTTTTTTTGAAGCGGACATCCCAATCAGATCATCTTTCAAGCCCATGGAGAATACCAAGGTCAAGCAAGCCAAAAGAACAGAGTATTGTTTGAAGGATTCGTGGTTTGGCCCTTCACTTAGTGACAGCCAAAAGAACCCATTCGTCAAGATGACAAAATAGATCATAACACCACCAATGGTTGGAACGCTTCTGTGGTGGATTTTTCTAGGATCTGCAGGGTCGTCTACCAGGCGTTTCAACTTTGCAACCTTAATGAGGTTGGGCATGCCAAAAATTGTGATGAAAAAAGCAGAAACTGCGACAAGTAGCAACATAATGACTGCAAATTACAAAAAAACAACTGCTCTTTTTAATCGCATAATTATAATTGTAATGGGAAAAATGTGAAAAAAGGGGCCTGGAGTAAGCCAAGGGAATTCGGTATTTACTGCCAGTTTGTTACAGCCGCATGAATTCCAACGGAATACCATTGGTAACGGGAGTCGAAATCGAGACGTCCAACGGTCTTTCCAACGCTGCAGAAAAGTTCCATGGGCCATGTGGGTTGAATGGTGAAACGGCTCTGAAGTTGCGCCCATACCGCAGCGTTGTTTTGTTCACACATGATGGCAATGTTCCAACGAGGGGCAAGCTGGGCACTCCCCTGGACGCGCAGTGATTCGGTCCAAATGCCGTGGACGGACATGCCAGCATGGTTGATGGAAGCCATCTTCGGACCTCCTAGATCTGGTTCGATTCCTTCGTATTCAAAGCAATTGGAACAGGTCGCTTCAGACTGCTGGTAAGCCTCGATCAGCAGCTCAAACTTCGAGGCTTTGAGCCGGAGCCCGGCCACAGATGTCAAAGTGTGCATTAACCGATGTTCGCCTTCGCCCCCTACCACTCGCCGTGCGGCACCCCCTACATCAAACGACTGTTGCGCGTAAACTACTCCTCGGCCGGTTGCGAGTAAGCTGAAATGGTATTGGCTTTCGAGGCCGATGACGTGCCGCTTAGCTCGGTACTCATTCCCTCCGACAAGCCCCAGTGATGCCCAGCCCGAATCTGCCAGAGAAGTCGATTTTTCTCGAATGAATTGATAAGCGCCTTGAATCAGCCATTTGGGTTTGGCACTCCATGCGTGTTGAAGTGTGAAGATGTGGGATCGATTGAGCAGCGATTCTGCTGTTTCGCCCACGGGACCCCGCTCGTCAGACATCCACTGGGAGATGGTGAATTCTGTCCGGTGATGCTTTTGTTCGAATCCAATGCGTGTGTACGGAGCTGGAGCGGAAGTTTTGGAAATCAATGCGCTCCCACGTCCTGCCCCAAAATGCAGGGCATCAATTCCGGCATCGGCGCTCCAAACGCCATTGCTCCAACCGGTCCATCCTCGCGCCCGTGACACGTCGTAGTAGGCTTGTTCCACCGTATTCCAACTGCTGTTTCGACCCAATTTGGAGCGTCCCCATCCGGGAATTCTTTTTTGAACGGCCCAGAGACCAAGCAATGGTTCTGCCACCCCTTGTCGTTCGAGCAATTCCCCACCGATGTGAAATTGTCCATCCAGTTCGGCTTGGAATCGCGCTCCTCGAATGTTGTCCCAAATGGTTTGTGTCTTGCTCTCCTCTCCGTCGATTTGAATGGTTCCAGCCATCACTTGAACGATCGGATCGACGACAATTTTATTGGGCGCTTCCGAAAAATCGAGCAAGTGCTGCTCGCCAACTCGCTGCCACCAGGTAGCAGCATCGGAAGGCGGGGAAATGTGGGTCCTGAGCGCCGGAATGTGACCGGTACTATCCTGAACAATTTGGGCATGTGTAGGAATACAAGGGAGAAGAGCCAAACCAAATCCAACGAGCAGGGCAGGGGACTTGATGCGGTTCCTGTTCATTCGAAGGAGTCTTTGACATCTTGGTAAACCCCTTCAATTCCTTCACGAAGGCCGATTTTGGCTTTCCAACCCAATGAGTTGATCTTGCTGACATTCATGAGTTTTCGAGGCGGGCCGTCGGGCTTTGAAGTGTCCCAGTCCAGTGCCCCCGAATAGCCCACAATGGAGCAAATCATCTCCGCCAATTCTCGGATGCTCAGGTCCGAGCCGGTTCCGACATTGACCCAATCCGTTCCGTCATAATCGTGCATCAAGTGAACACACGCCTCTGCGAGATCGTCCGCGTGCAGAAACTCCCGTTTGGGCGAACCGGTGCCCCAAAGTGGCACCGATGGAGCCCCTGTCATCTTGGCCGTGTGAATTTTGCGAAGGAGTGCTGGTAACACATGGCTCGTTTCCAAATCGTAATTGTCCCCCGGACCGTAAAGATTCGTGGGCATGGCGCTGATGAAGTTGGCGCCATATTGATCCCGGTAGGTTTCGCAAAGTTTGATTCCCGCGATTTTGGCGATGGCATAAGGCTCATTCGTGGGTTCCAATGGACCGGTGAGCAATGCATCTTCCGTCAAAGGCTGCGGTGCCATTTTGGGGTAAATGCAACTTGACCCCAAGAAGAGTAGTTTGTCCACTTTGCATTCCCAAGCGGCATGAATGATGTTGGCCTCAATCATGAGGTTTTCGTACAAAAACTGCCCGCGATAGACATTGTTGGCATGAATTCCGCCGACTTTGGCAGCCGCGAGGTACACATGATCCGGTTGTTCGATTTGAAAAAAAGCCTGCACCGCTGCTTGATTGGTCAGGTCCAGTTCACTCCGTGAACGGGAAATGATGTTTTCAAAGCCTTTGGCCCGGAGGTTGCGAACAATGGCAGAACCTACCATGCCAAGGTGTCCAGCAACATAGATTTTTGTGTTTTCCATAGAAAGCAAAGGTAAATCGGATTCATTCATAATGACTGTTGATCGTGCCATTCGCGCAAGCCATCGCCGATGAAGGTGAAAGCCAACACGACACTCACGATTAAACCACCGGGCGCAATCGCACGCCAGGCATGACGGCCAGTGATGAGGTGGTAATGCTCCTGCACGCTATTGCCCCACCTCGGAATGGGAATTTGGGCACCATAACCCAGAAAACTCAGGCCGGATTCGATGAGAATGGCCGCCGCGAAGTTGGCCGCCGCAATGACGATAATGGGTCCGACTGCGTTGGGCAACATGTGCCGAAACATGATTCGTAAATCAGAATATCCGATGGCTTGAGCCGCCTCGATGAATTCCATTTCGCGGAGCGACATGAATTGCCCGCGAACAACGCGAGCGACATCTACCCACATCGTCAGGCCGATGGCGAGGAATACCTGCCACAACCCCTTGCCGAATGCCAAGGTGATGGCAAGCACCATGAGCAGCGTGGGCAGGGTCCAGATTACTTGGACCCACCAACTCACAAATGCATCGATTCGTCCTCCGCGGTATCCGGCCCAGGCGCCGAGCAAAATCCCAATCAAGAGTGAAATCAATACAGCCGATAATCCCACGCCCAAGCTAATGGCAGAGCCGGCCATGAGTCGGCTGAGAACGTCTCTGCCGTAACGGTCGGTTCCGAGCCAATGCCGCATCGTGGTGCCATCCTCCAAAGCAACGGATGATCCAGGCTCTAAAAGAGCCTGGTCCAGGTTTTGCGCATTGGCGCGGGGCGATGTGTCTGGGCGAATTAAAGGACCGGCGATGGCCACCACTGCAAGAAGCGAAATCCAGATCAATCCAATGAGCGCCGGACGATGATTTCGGAAGGCCCCGAACATGTGGGATGGTTGGGCGTCGGAATTCATGGTTCTAGAGCGAAGCGGAGCGGCGGAGTGGCATTGCGAATTGAGGCCAATTTACAATTGACGGCCTTTCCATTGGACGTTGCCCCTCAAGAGTTGCCACCATGCGCCCCAGACCAATGCGGCGTATCGCCAAGGGAAGCAGAGTACATCCGAGGGTTTCAGGGCCAATTTGTACTGTCGAGCCGCGCGAGAAATCAAGGGTTGATTGATCAGTACTTTCAATATCGCCGCCACCAAAATCCACAGAAAACCAATATCGCTCGATGATATTGTGCCCAGTAGTGCAAGCAGGAATGACAGTTCTACGGCGGCGATAAGCTGGCCCACAGATTTGGTCTCACCATCGGCTTGGTCGTGCGTTTTGGATGCCCAACGAGCCCGCTGATTCCACAGTTCAGTCCAATTTTGAACGGGCTGCGTTGTGGCAAAAGCCTGCGGGTCCGAATTCCATGCGATATGGCTGCCTTGCTTTTTGTTGGCCAGAAGCGCATAGGCATCGTCTCCCGATGCCTGGGTCTCATTCAAGCTTTCTGCGGGGTAAGTCGACGTGCGGTATATGCTGTTTGCACCGCTGCCCATGGCGAGTTTTTCGGCGCAGACTCCGCCTTCAATCCAGGCCATGAGGCACCCGTATTCGAGCGCTTGAAAACGTTCCCATGCAGATTCTGGAGTGGCGTTCAGGCGAACCGTTCCAAGAATGGCCCCAACCGCTGATGAGGTCGATTGGTTGATGGAGTGCTCCATGGACAAGGCCCAGTTTTTTCCAATGCGCACATCGGCATCCAACGTGGCCATCCATGGCGTTTCGATTTGGCTGTGGGCGTGCCGCAATGCGGCCTTTTTACCTTCTCCAGTGTTCTTGATGCACTTTACACCCGCCGCTTCGGCGACGTTTTTGGTTCCATCGGTGCTGTGGTCATCGATGACCAAAAGTGCCAAAGGAACGGTTTGTTGACCAAGGTCTTCGAGCAGTAGAGGCAGGGATTCTGCCTCATTTCTGCATGGAATCACCACCGTGACCATCGGTTCAGCAGGGGATTCATTTTTGGCAATGTCGGCTGCGGTCGCTGAACCAGGTAGTCGCCGAATCCATGACCAAATGGACATGGCATAACGGCCAAGGCAAAGGAAGTGGAATCCCAACATGATCCATGCGAAGGCCACAAGCCATGATTCAAGTTCAATGTTCATGGGAAGCATTCATTGATGGCGTGCCGATGATGGCTCCTAACAGGGCGGGCAGCACGAGGTTCAGCATCCAGATGGCAAACGTTCCGGCAATGAGGGGGACAACCATTTCCGGTTGGGGCTGCATCACCATGACAATCAGCGCTTCTCGAATGCCCATCTCGGCCAGCGCTGCGGTCGGAATGATCATGTTTCCCCAATACACCAATGCTACAGCACCGATCATTTCAGGAAAGCCGTTGAAACCGAATGCCATGAGTCCAAGCACAAATTGACAGGCAAAAATGCCGTACCGCGCAGCACTGAGCATGAGAATGAGTGGCAAATGTGAGCGCGTCATCGCCGCCGAATCGGCACTTTGTGCCGCGAGCCAATGAGGAAGTCGGATGCGTTTTTCCAATCGCATCATCATTTTTTGACCAAATCGATTGTTCGCCCATCCCAAGGACCACCAGCCCATGGCGCCCACAAAAGCGATCCACGGAACCACTCCCAACGCACCCATTCCCCCGTGCGATTGCAGCCCCAAAATTCCGTTGGCTGAAATTCCGCTCGGTTTCAAAGGGACATTCAAAATCCATATCCAGGCCAGGGCTCCGAACGTCAAGGTCATTCCGGCTTGCGACCAGGCACTCCAGCCGAAAGACCGCAGCCCTCGGGCCCGATCCGCGGCGGGCAATAGCGCCACCCGCGCGACGGCATCTCCGCTGCGATTCGGTGTTAAAAAGCCCCACGTTGCTCCTACAATCACCTCCCGGTACGACTGTCCGATGGAAGATCTTTTTCGCTCCAAAAGCACGTGCCACTTCAAGGCTTCGATGCCCCAATTGACGGGAACGAGCAAGGCGGCGAATGCGAGCAGCGACCAGCGATTCGGGGACAGTTGGCCCCAATCGATCGATTGCATTGAAAGGGCTTGATGATGCCCAACTTGCCAAACAATCACGGCAACAGCGAGCAAGGAGGTGATCCAAGCCAACCATTTGCGAGGGGGCAGTTGATAACGGGGCGATTTCATCGGTGGGGGTACGCTTTTCCAAATGTACCTTCGTTGGGCGATGTCACCAACCGCCAAGCAAAAACCCGTCGAACAAATCATCCTCGGCATTGATCCCGGCACTACAATCATGGGCTATGGGGTGATTTGCGTGCGCGGAAAATCAGTGGAATTGGTCGAAATGGGCGCCTTGCACCTCTCGAAGTACAAGGATCACGCGGTGAAGCTGAAGCGCATTTATGATCGGTGTTCCGCGCTGATCCAAACCCACGCGCCCGATCACATGGCGGTGGAAGCGCCTTTTTTCGGGAAGAACGTCCAATCCATGCTCAAGCTGGGGCGCGCTCAAGGCGTAGCACTGGCAGCAGCGCTGTCCAGAGACATTCCGATTGCGGAATATGCACCGCGAAAAGTCAAACAGTCCATCACAGGCTCCGGTGCTGCAAGCAAAGAACAGGTGGCCGCTATGGTGGCCCGGACGTTGAAGATTCCCATGTCCGATTTGCCCAAAGAATTGGATGCAACGGACGGATTGGCCGTGGCGTTGTGCCACCATTTCCAATTGTCCTCTCCTCGGATGCAAGCCGGTTACAGCGGATGGAAAGCATTCATTGAGGACCAAGGAAATCGGGTTCGTTCTTGATTTTTTCCGAAAGAGTGCAACCTTTTCAAAGGTGTTCCGTATCCCCCTCTGAAGTTTAGCTTCAACAGTTTATTTGTTTTTCATTCAACAGGGGAAGGCGGTCCATTTGGGCGGCCTTCTTTGTGTTTGAAAGATTCTGAGGACTTCGGTCGAATTCAATCCGAAAGCAGGGTGCTGTCGATGATGTTCGAAATCAATTTGGACTTCGTAAAACCCGATTTCTCCGCCTGCTGGGGGATGATGCTGACTTCCGAAAATCCGGGAACGCCATTGACTTCAATCACGGAGGCGACTCCGGGTTCCGTCCAAATCATGTCAACGCGCGCCATGCCCCGGCACTGCGTGGCGCGATAAACAGCCAGGGCTTGGGCTTGCAGTGCATCGCTCTGTTCTTTGGGGATGAGCGCTGGTGTGGTTTCTTGCGATGCCCCTTGGTATTTCGCCTCGTAATCAAAAAAACATCTTTCCGTCGTGATTTCCGTTACCGGAAGCACGGTCGGTTTTCCATGTTCGTCCGGCACAACGCCTACGGTGAATTCCCGGCCTTCAAGCAACGATTCCACGAGCACGCCGCTGGTACTAACCGAGCGAGCCAATGCGATTGCGCCTGCCAATTCGGCCACCGTCTCCGCCCGCGAAATGCCAATGCTGGATCCGGTTTCGTTGGGTTTCACAAAACAGGGCATTCCCACCGATTCACTGATTTCATGGGCATCCCATGGCTCGGTATGTGCGAGTTCCACGGAGCGTGCAACCGCGATGTTTTCATTCCGAAGCAAGGCGTTGGTCCGTCCCTTATTGAACGTCAAGGCCATGCAATCTGCATCTCCAGTGGTGTAGCGCATTCCTGCCGCGTCCAGCATTGTTTGAAGCTTGCCGTCCTCTCCAGGTGTGCCGTGGACCATGATGAAAGCGCCGATGAATTTCCGCGGGTCGCCAACCAAATCATCCAAGGTAGTGGAGGTTTTTTCACCCGAGGCCTCCGTTTCGAAAAACCAGCCTTTGGGGTTGATGTGAACCAATACCGGTTCGAATCGGGTGCGGTCAATCTGAGCCATGATCATGGCCGCGGATTTGCGTGAGATAACAGCTTCTCCAGAGTAACCACCTGTGAATACGATCAGTGCTTGAGGCTTGTTCATGGGCGCGATTCTAGCTCAAATTACGGGGATGTTGAGCCGTTCGATCGCGTGGCTCAGGCTTTTCCATCCACCGCCAATTGTTCACGAATGCGCATGACCGATTGCTCAACTTCTGATCGGCTTTGTCCGGTGATGGTCACGTGGCCCATTTTTCGAAAAGGTTTCACGGCTGATTTCCCATAGAGGTGCGGATGGACGCCAGGGGTGCTCAATGCAGCCTCGAGTCCAGTATAAATGGGTGTGCCGTGCGCTGCAGCGCTGCCCACAATGTTCACCATTGCCGAAGCGGCAAACAGCGCATCCGTGGCACCAAGGGGAAGGTCCAGGACCGCCCGCAAGTGTTGTTCAAATTGTGACGGTCGGTTGGCCTCGATGGTGTGATGACCGCTGTTGTGTGTGCGCGGAGCAAGTTCGTTCACCAAGAGATCCCCCTTCCGATCCAGAAACAATTCTACCGCCAGCAATCCCTCAAAATCCATGGCCTCGGCAACGCGGCGGGCAAGCGATTCCGCATCTTGTGCCTGCTGCGGAGTGATGGCCGCGGGTGCGATGAGGTAATCGACGAGGTTGGCCACGGGGTCAAAAATGGCTTCAACTACTGGAAAGCATTCGATTTCTCCTTGGCTGTTTCTTGCCACGATGACACTCAGTTCTTTTTCAATGTCCACCGCATGTTCCAAGACGCTAGGCACATCTAAAGCGTTGGGAAGGTCCGATTTGGAC
>CAXDQP010000004.1:0-23470 GCA_963991335.1 uncultured Flavobacteriales bacterium | reverse complement strand
GCAGATTTTTCTATAGTCTTCACTTCTGAATCCGTTAAAAGAGCCTTCCAGCTATCAGTTTTACCAGATTTTAGAAAGTTGGCCTTATCAAAGCTTCCGTTTTCACGGAATTTTCTTTTTACAGAGTCAAAAGATTGATTAGAAACAGCATCAGGTATGTTGCCTACCGATTCTGGATCAATTGATTGAATAATAGGCTTTAAAGCATTAATTGGATCTTTAATGAGCTTTTCATAGGAAAGATGGTAGGATTGTGGGGTAGAATTTAGAGAATCCGTGTAATAATTAACCCATGAAACACCTAGGGCAGGGTGCACACGCCAATCACCTTTGATAAAGGCATGCAAAATCCTTCTCGAGTTATTTCTTTTCCAAGGAAAAGTTATGTCGAGGAGTTTGTAAAATTGTTTGAGAGGAAAATGTTGATTTCCAGGGTATTTTGACCAGTAGCTTCGTACTTCGAAGAAGCGATAAGCACTCGCTAGTGTCTCCCTTGGGTCTCGACGAATGGTGATTATTGTTGCAGCGGGATTAGTTTTGAGAATGTTGCTTTTTAAATCATGGCTTTTGTATACTTTAAATTTTCCGGTTCGATCCAATCCTTCAATAGCAATTTCATTGTTCTCAGGCTTATTGTAATATCCAACAACTGGGGAGTTCAGACATTCTGCAATTAATCGTGTTGCCCAAGTGTTACCTGACTTGGGATACCCGCTGATAATAATATCCATTAGTTTAGTTTGCCTCACTGGCTAGATTGTGAAAATTTTTTTTGAAGAACGAGTGTCTTATCGGATCGCTTGACGTTCAACCCCAAAAATCACCAATCCCACCGCCCATAAAACACATAGCTCGCGAGCACGAGCAGCATGTTCTGCGCCTTGAGATTGCGCTGCACGACGAACCAATACAGTCCGAAGACGATCGGCAGGAAGAGCAGGAATTCAGGGGAGTTGAAGAGCAAGGGTTATTTGGACTTTGAATGCTTGAGCGACCTCCAGCGCCACCAAATTTTGAAAAACTGCAATCCGGAAGGTGTTGTAAAGTGCCCTGCATTGCGCTTTTCATCTTGAACTAAATGCTCTAGGTTTTGTCCGTGTTCAAGCAGGTGATAGAGTCCTTGAGCAGATTGTTCCCAGACATCTGCAATTGTGAACGTAATTGATTCGGATAAGGAATTTTGAACTGAAATAGGGATGGACTCTTGCTTCAGAATAATCTGGTGGATGCTATAACCTGTGTGGTCTGAGCGATGGTACAATTGCCAAATGACGCTTTGGGCATTCTGATACTCGGGCAAAATTTCATGGTGAATGTTCAGCATGCCGAGCCGAGGAATGCTGAAGACGGAGGGTGCAATGAATCCGTTTCCAAGGCTGATCGCTATATCGAGGTCATAGTCTGTCAGGACAATGCGGGTTTCATCTGAATTGAGTTGAGCCACTTGAATGCATTCGCATTCGACTTGGCTGCAGATTGTTTGCAGTTCAGGGATGTTCAGTCGGTCTTCGACACGCGCATTGAACCACGGCCGCATTCGGATGCCATTGAGAGTGCCAATGATTCCGATTTTTAGGAATTTTAAAATCTTGCGCCGCCAAAAACTGCGTTTGCGCGATGGCGGATTTGTGGCTTGAATGACACACGAGATTTCGAAATTTTCCGGAAGAAACGCATGCAATTTCTGCACATGATGCGCAGCGACACCCCGGTCAAAACTGGTTATGATTCCCACCTTCCACTTCATCTGAAAGGTTGTTCGTTATGTTTCAGCGCCCTCCTTACGTTTTGTTCAAAGAAGTAATCCATGTGCCTGGTCGGCCACTGCGCAAGGATGTGATCACGGAAAATCATCGGGTTTTCAGCGTACGTGCCGGGCAAATGGCATCCGCGTTCAGCAGTGGCACAACTTTGGAATCCAGCGGATTTGGTTGCGGCGAGGGCCTCAGAGGAAAAGTTGACCCAACGACCGTAGGGGAAGGCAAAGTGAGCAATTGTTCCTGTCTCCTTTTCGATAGCTGCCTTGCTCGACTCAAGATCTCTCATGAAATCATCTAGAGCCATCTCTTTGACGTTGAAGTGACCCGAGGTATGAGACCCCACTTCGTGTCCTCGACGTTGCAATTCATTGACCTCTTTCCACGTCAAGAATTCTACCGGAGGAAAATGCAACTGATTTTGGCAGAATGACTTTATCTGGCCTTGATCGATCATCCCAATCGTTTGTGTATTCAGAAAGAAACACGCTGAGGCTCCGAATTCTTCCAACACATGAGCTGCGTCAAGGTTATTTTTGAATCCATCATCACTGCTAAACGCCATGTATTGACCGTCTATCTGACCTTCTTGTATCCGATGTATGGCCTCAGAATAGGATATGAAGCTGTAAAGTTTTGAAAAGTGGTCGACCAATTTTCGAAAGGATGCGATCTCATCTTTGAAAATATGGTGGATGTAAACGAGCTGAACACGCGGCTGGCTCGCGAGTCGCTTATTCGGAAACCAACCGGTTTTTCGTCCAAGAACGTTCAATGCAGCGCTCCGGATTGCCCCTCGAAGTGCACCATCATTGCCATGGTATGTTTTAACTTGGCTATAGTGGCTGGTTAGTGGAAGCATAAAGAGACTTGGGCCAATGGGTTCAGCTATTCAGCGAGGAGAACGACTGCTTGGTTTATTGAAGATGCGGGCAAAAGACACATGCCACCAATGCAAACAAAAATAGTCAATTCTTCGAGCTGACGGTTGATCAGCACCGGAATGTTTTCCGACGTACCTCCTGCAAAAAGTAACTGCGGTTGAGACATTGATCGTAATTCTTTCTGCGCGAGCTGCACTTCCTCATGCAAGGCCCCGGTAATCACAACTTCCTGAAATCGCTCTGTCCTCCAAAGGAGCAGGCTGGCCCAATGCGTTGCGCTCGGCCAATAATCCGTTCGGTCGATTGCACCGGCGAGCATGCGGTCGGCCATAACGCGCCAGTTGCGTTCCTCAAATAGCGCACTTAGTAGAAACAGGCTTCGCGCCATTTGGGCATTGGCGGAAGGAATGACGTTGTCGTCGTTTTCTTGTTTGCGGGCGAACAACGATTCGCCCGAGCCGCTCGTGAACCAAAACGTTCCGGCGGGCGCATCATAAAAATCTTCAATCGCTTGATTGGTGAGTTCATGCGCCGCCTTTGCATACTTGACGTCAAACGTTGCTTGGTACAGATCGAGGCAAGCGGTGATGACACAGCCATAATCGTCCAAAAACCCATCGATGCGAGGGCCGGTTTTTTCATGAAAGACATGAAACAGGCGCCCGTCCTTGTCCCGTTGGGCGTCAAGGATAAAATCAAGGGCGATTCGTGCGCGTTGGATATCACGGGGACGATCAAAAACACCTCCTGTGGACACAAGCCCACTGGCCATGAGCGCCGTCCACGCCGTTAAGACCTTGTCGTCGTATCCGGGCGGGACACGTTTTTCGCGCACCTCGCGCAATTTCAGATGCGCCGCCTCTAGCTGGGTCCGCAAATCAGCGGTGGTCAAATTCAACTTAGTCGCCAATGCTTCATCCGATTTCCAGCGCATCAGGACATTGGCGTCGGGTATTTCTTCCGTCCATTTGCTCCCGGCGTCGATGGCGTAGACCTTTTGAACCAGGTCATATTCCATGGGGGACAGGATGGCTTGCAATTCAGCAGCGCTCCATGCGTAAAATTTTCCTTCTACCCCCTCGCTGTCCGCGTCAAGGGCACTCAAAAACCCACCGCTTTCATGGCTCCATTCACGTTCCACAAAGGTAATAATGCCCAATGCAGCTCGCTTCAACGCTTCTCTTTGGTCGGGCCCAGCATCTGCAAGCGCTTGGTATGCCCGTGCATAGGTTCCGGCCAGTTGAGCGTTATCGTACAGCATCTTTTCAAAATGAGGTACGTGCCACTTTTCGTCCACGCTGTAGCGCGCGAACCCGCCGCCGATTTGGTCGTGGATGCCGCCGCGTTCCATCTTGAGTAGGGTGTTTAGCACGTGGTCCAGTGCTTGCCGGTCTTGGCGCACTGTTCCATAATGCAGGAGAAAGTCGAGGTTGGTGGGAATGGGAAACTTGGGCGCCCGGTCGTTGCCTCCCCATTTTGGATCCCAATTGTTTTTCCATTGCGCAATGCCGTCGTCGAGTAATTGCGCATCTGCTGGGCCAAAAGCGTCGGGGGTTCCCCAGGCCTTGGAGCCTTCGAGTGGCGGTGCGTTGACCAACTCAGCCTGTTGGACGCCAGCTGCCAATTGTGCAGCGTACTCTTCGACCCGCTCGGGATTTTGGTCGCGTGTGTTCAAAACCGATTGCAAAGCTTGCACCCAACGCTCACGCGGAAAATACGTCCCACCATACACGGGACGTCCATCCGGCATGCAGACTGCATTCAAAGGCCAACCTCCGCGCTTTGTCATGAGCTGCACGGCCGTCATGTACACCCCGTCCACGTCCGGCCGTTCTTCGCGATCGACCTTGATGTTGACGAAGTGTTCGTTCATGAAGGCCGCAGCAGCGCTGTCCTCGAATGTTTCATGCTCCATCACATGGCACCAGTGGCAGGCGCTGTAGCCGATGCTCACGATGACCAGTTTATTCGTCGCCCGCGCCTCTTGCCACGCTTCTTCCGACCACGGCCGCCAGTCGACCGGGTTGTGGGCGTGTTGCAGGAGGTAGGGACTCGATTCGTGGATGAGTGCGTTGGTATGCGATGGAGTGGAATCGGACATTGCGGTATGCGAGGAGCCGGGTATTTCGTGATTGTGCTGGCAAGAAGCGAAGACGCTCAGTAGGAAGCAAGCTCCCATGCTGCCAGAAAAAGGGATGGACATCTATAAAGCGTTGACGGTTTTTTGATTAGAAACATATTGCTTCCTCAGCGTTTAGGAGCGGATTTTCAGCCAATCCGGTTCATCTCTGATTACGGGTCTCGATTGGAAAGGTTAATGGTGCAATGATATCTCTTTTCAACGAGTCAAAAAGCATATGATGACAGTCTGCATGAGTTATAACGTTTGCAGGAGAAGCGTTCGCTTTTTCGCAGCTGGAAGGGTCAGTTCATTCGGTCAGAGCAGGTTAATTAGAATTTATAATACCTTTCGTTTTTTGGCAAAAAAATATTGCTGCCAAGAACGAAATGTTTGGAAGGCACTTTCCGAGGAATGGAGATTAATCGATACCTTTAAAATGAAAATTGCATTAATCACAGGATCTAATGGACTCGTAGGAGGAGAGTCCGTTGAGTTTTTTCAAAGCAAATTCGACCGTGTGATCGGCATCGATAACAACATGCGGTCTTATTTCTTTGGATAGATTTGACCATCAAGTTTATTGATCGAGGGTCTTTCTGTGTGACTCATGTGACACGGTCATCATAAGCACCAAAAAAGATCCTTTTGAAGATTTGCTGCATCATGAATCGGACAGTTAAAAGTAACTCAATCAAATCAATTTTGTCAAACTGCACAATATTTTTGAATCGCCAATAAAACAGGAATCTTTGTTCTTCATCCAAAACAATGCCAGGCATTGCTGCCCGATTTGATGAATTCCAATTGCGAGATTTGTTCTCGTGATGGTGCAATACTTGAAACGATTTTGTAGCGTGGCGTATCGTCATTCCTGACATGAAAGCAAGCCATAAAAATCTTTGATCACAGCCCATTTGTCCCATCATTATTCGCTTGCCACCTTTTAGTCGAATGGGAGCATTGAAGATCCATGCATCATTGCTAAATGCATGCGGCGGAATGGAATGGATGGGCTGGTGTCCGTAATATTCAGCATCGTCGAACCAAACTGCCTTGCCGTTTTTCAACTCATGACGAGAAACAGCAATTAGGTCTTTGGACCTTGCAATGGGAAATGAATTCGTAAGCGGAGGAAATTCGATATCATTGTTAGCTACTACACACTGAGCATCCATATATTGAGTGTTGCAGAACTCGATTATATCCCTAAAACTAGGGCGTTCAGCGCAATCGACTATTCGAACCTTGTCTAAATTCAGTCCAGACAGTCCGCCTCGATTTAATGCAAATAGCGTAATCTCGTCGAATGAATCGCTAGAGATGTTTTTTGACAAAGATTCCCTCATTTCGGCGAGGCGCTTTGCGTCTCGGTGGTGATACCACTCATTTACTAGGACCCGCATGTATGTTTTTCCAAATTGATTCATTCAAATGAAGAAGTTAATCCAAGGGTGTGCAAGTTTATTAGGAGTTCGCTTCATTCCAACAGAAATATGGAAAGATTACGCTGCACGTAAATTATTTTGGGAGTATATGCGTGAATTTCAAAAGGAAATGGAACGTCTTGATCTCAAAAAGAATATTCTAGAAAGTTCCCGATCTCAACTGGGTGCTGATTTTGTAGCGCTGAACTTATTTGGTTCGAAAGGCTTCTTTGTTGAATTTGGAGCTGCTGATGGTCTCGAGAACAGCAACACCTATCTGTTGGAGCAATCTGGATGGACAGGAATCTTAGCTGAGCCAAGCGAGTTGAATCTGGAAAACTTGAAAATTAATCGCAATTCGATTCTTGATCACAGGGCTGTGTGGTCTTCTTCCAATGAATCGCTCTCTTTCATTGACGTGAATCCAACAAGGTCATCTCAGAACTCTTCACTTTTGGGATTCGAAAACTAGAATTTCCGAAGTACCGACTTCAGAACGTATGAAGTGAAGACAGTCAGCTTGAATGATCTACTCGAAGAGCATGGAGCTCCCGAATTCATTGAGTTTTTGTCAATCGATACCGAGGGCAGTGAACTATCGATCCTCGAAGCCTTCAATTTTCAAAAACACCAGTTTGGTTTGATTGCCATTGAAATAAACTCTGATGAAAAACGAAGGGTTTCAATCGAGAACTTACTCACTAAGGAAGGATATGTTCGGCATTTTGAAGAATTTTCGAGATGGGATGATTGGTATGTCCATCGCTCATTGTTGATTCGTTAATCTCGGAAAAAGACCGGTATCGGCTAATGTGATTTTCCGGTGGCCGACAAAATTTTCCCTATCCAACGGATGAGGAAAATTTTTGACCAACTCTATTTTTCGAATTCGATCTTTTCGATAAAATGTGAATTCCATATTGACGGGTACTTCTAATCCATGCTTGGGTTTGGCTATTTCCCAATTGTTGGGATGAACATGGACACAATAGTGCGTGTGCAGTAGTCGCGCAAAAACTAATTCTAATTGCTTAAACATAGCATGGGTTCCATAAGTCATTGAGCTTGTGAAACTCAATAATAATAATTCGAAATCGATTAAGGCTTTTTTCGGAAATCGCAGTGAGCACATCAATTTCAGCACCCTCAATATCCATTTGGAGTATTAATTCTGACTCATCTGGCTTGGTTTGCGTGCTTATCCAATCTTCGATGCAAACAGAATTTTCAGCTGCCAAATCTTGATCAATAAAGATCTTGTCGAACCCATGAACTGTTCCTTCCATTTCCTTGCCTGCGCTCTCTACGGAGTAATCCGCCATTGAAACTTCGATGCTCTTGTTCAAGATATCACGCTCGAAGCTACTATTTACGTCGACTCCCGCAGAAAGGTATCGGGTCACGCCGAGCAGATCATCAGGTAGGAGATAGCCTCCATCGCAAGAGCTTCCAAATCGGACTAGTTTTGTCTTTACTGGATGTAAACGGTCGAATAGAGCAGTGATTTCCGCGACTGTTGTGGCTTGAGTCAAATATTGATTCGTCCCATTCAGGAGCTTTTGCAAAGATGAAACGAAGAACCGCTTAAATTTTCTATTCATTTCGAATACTATATTCCGGTAAGATAGAGTGAGCGGCCTCGATTTTTTTTCATCAGCTTTATAATCGATTGCTTGTGGCCGTAGAGCTTTTTTTTGCTGTTGAGCACATGGATTATCGGATTGATTCTTCGAAGTGAAAAGCCACCGTTTCCTGCACTAATAATCTTTTCATAATCCCCCTTGTCCCATCCCTCGAACCATGGCGCGCCGGTATAATCCCAATATTGATCTAGCCAATGAGCGAGATCGTCTGAGAGAAGTATAGCATCAGTGTGAATGAAACACTAGAACTAATAATCGATGAATTTCTCATGAATTCCGGGAGTGAGGAGCCAAGTGTTATACATTCTTATGCCTGCAAAGTGAATGGCTGGGAAAGAGACAAATTCAATGGTGTTTTCAGAGTTTATTCTCGTGGGTACGACGCTTTTGAATGCTGAAATATCAAGGCATTCGGGGTGTAGAATTCGAATAATTCGATTTTGAAGAATTTGAACAGTTTTCGTGATAGAAATTAATTCGTTTTTCGAAGGATGGTCGGAGAAGACAGGGATTACTAAAACAACATTGTTCTTGCGATTTGAGGACATAATTGAGTTTGCCTGATATTTAGTATATTAAGTGCGCAATGCTTGATTCGACATCACAGAAATGAATTTTAGTGCCAGCACAATTTTTTCCATGCTATGAGCTTCCAAAGACTTAAAGATTATGAGAGGGCTGTCTTGCCTAGTCAAGATGAAATTTCGGCCTATGAGCAGAAAGGTTGGTACGTCTCACCTATGATTATTCCCGATGAATTGCTTGAGTCTGCCAAAAAAGGCGCTTATGCTATCTATCGCGGCGAAAAAAATAGAGATTGTCCGCCGATTGAAGGTCCTGCAAATGACACATTTGACGAGACTAAGGTGTTGATGAACAATGAATACGCTTGCATGCAGCGCTCCGAAATTTGGGACTTGGTCTCAATGCCCGTCATTTCTGCGATTGCCGCTCGGCTCGCGCGAACCCACGAGATCAGACTTTTCGCAGATGCATTGATGTGTAAATTTCCGTCCAAGAATGTAAAAGAGGGCGTTTTTGGTTGGCACACAGACAAGGCCTACTGGCCGTCGTGCTCTTCCAATGACATGCTAACCGCGTGGATTCCATTCCAAGATGTCACAATCGATATGGGGCCGATGCACGTAATTGAGAATAGTCAAGACTGGGAGATGGATGAGGCGTTGAAGTCCTACTGTGCGGCGGGCATTAAGGATTTGACGGCATTGGAAATGCACCTAAAACAAACAAATCGGGAATACAGGAACGTTCCTATGACCTTGAAAAAGGGCCAGCTTAGTTTTCATAACGCCAATACATTTCATGGCAGTTCGGCGAACACGAGTTCTATTCCTCGAATGACCCTTACCATTCACATGCAGGATGCTTCAAATGTGCATGTTCCTGCTTTCAATAAGAATGGTGATCGAATCCTTATCGGTTATGAACGCCTTGCCAAGAAAGATGACTTAGGCAACCCAGATTATCGAGATCCTGCTTGGTTTCCGGTGCTTTGGTCAGAAGCAAACGGAGGCGAATCTTGATTCCACTTGATTGTACGGATGCAGTGCGAGTTGCAGGTGGTTTTTTCCTTTAGAAAGAAAGCATTCCGTTAATTCGTTTGACGTCGTCCTCGTTTTCGAGAATGAGAGGCGAGATGTTTCGGTTGTCTACTTTATTTGTGATGAAATGGGAGGAGGATCTAAACAGCCCCAATCCGAAAAAAGCTTGATCAAAATACAACAGGGTACCCGTCAAATAATCATGGTGTGGCGTTCCGTTCACAGTGCCGTGAAACCGTTGTTGCGGCACCCATTTTTGCACGATGAAGTTACTTCGCTCCTGAGACGCCAGTAGTTTTTTCCATTCTGTGGGACTGAATTCCAGACCAGAGTAAATTTCTCGACTTCTTCCGAGGTTGATGTGTTTTAGAATCCACTGATCTTTATTGCATAAGACATCCTCCTCATCAAAGGAGTCACTGTCGAAGGGATAGGTTGGTATGAGGAACCTGTTGAACAATGCCCGTTCATCGCTTGTCAGGATTTCTTCTTGCAATTTGGGGTCATTCAACAGTGAAATAAATCGCTTGTCGTGGGCGATGAAAATCGTTCGGTAGTCATTGATGAGTTTGCACTCAGTTAGCAGCTGAATCTCCTCCAAGGACATGGATTCAATTTCGTCCATCATACACTCATTGATGACCAGCGATTTTTTCAAAAGTTTCCGATTTTGCCAGATGTCTTGGTAGGAGATTTCTTTGACATCGAGGCCTGAGTCTCTCAAGATGGGAATGAAAAATCTAGACGCCTGAATTTTATCGCGCCCTTTGATGACACAAACGGAATAACTGTCACCAATTTTCGAAGCGAAATAAGGCAAGAATGATCCGTAATAATCCACGGCGTTTTCCGTGATGGAATGCTTCGCTGCAAATTCTTGCGCATACCAATCAAAAATTGCAGACTGGAAGAATGCATTGAGCGAAAACTGGCAGGTGATTTCAATGAATTTCGGGGTTAATTCTTCGTCAAAGACGAAATCCGTTCGGTACGTCCCGAGCTCATAACTTTCTTTCTTGTTGAATTCAGTGACGATTTGAATCACCTTATCCGACACGGGCATCCGCTCGAAATAACCTTTGGAAACGAAATTTAACCCAACGTGCTTGATCAGTTTATGCAAACATGCTTGGGCCTTTTTGAGTTCATTAATTTTGTCGACTGACGTTGTTATTGGTTGATCAAATTGCCACTCTCTGTAATATTGTTGGTATTCTGTAATGTACTTTTTTACAGCCGTAATTAAGTTTTGCTCGCGCATGGGGGTGATGTCTGGGTCTAGAAGGGGTTAGGTCAAATTTGAGCTACGTGTTTTGCAGCCTGATGCGCAAAAGGTGACGGTTTTCGTCTTCAAATGACTTGCGGCCGTGTAATATTTTCTTGTTGTCAATGATGATTACCTCTCCCGGTTCTAACATTAAAGTTTCAGTCAATGGGGTATCGGCCAAAATTCTTTTTGCGACCGCAAATGCTTCTCTTTGTTCCGCGTCAACCGATGAAGGAAAAGTCTGCATGGCATTCTCAATCGAATCGCTTCGAAACCGAATGTGTTCATCTTTTAGGATGAGCCCTGTGCTGTATTCAGGCCTGCCCTCCGCGTTTTTCGCAAAGATGGAGGGGACAGAAAAAGGGAACGGTTTCGTTCTGAGGATTTCTTCCGTTCTTGCTCCTTTTTCCTCTTTTCGAAGTTCCGAAACAAACTGTTCGGCGCTTAACAAAATGGACGCTCCACCTTTGCACATCGCCTTCCGGAGGACCAAGAGACAAAAGTAGTCTTCGGGGTTGTCACTAAAAGCGCTGTCTGTGTGTAAATCTGCTTCAGCACTAAGCTCGGAATGAGTCTGGTAAATACTGTTGGAGTTTTTGACAGCGCGGATGTCCCAGACCAGGGAATTCGGGTCGTGATTGTGTGGAATTGGTGTTCCCAATTGCTTGCAGAAAGCTAGGTACTGCTCTTTGCACCTGTCAATATTCGCAAGGTCAAAGCCTAGATCACGAATGATTAAACATGGCGTGTTTAAGATCGTATTCACCTCTTCTGAGTTCAATCTCATTAGGTCTTTGGGGCTGTTGCCTCTGCCACTGAATTGTAGAATTGAAGTCACGACTATTAATTTTGCTTCTACTGATTTAAGACGACACGTTGAACGATCTTGTTGAATCGAAAAACACCTGGTTTGCTAAGTCATTTTTTCTCGTCTAGCGAAGGGCATTTCGGAATTCGCACCGTTTTTTCTTTCACGTAGTTTTATGCACGATTCAAGAGTCAGCGCCTCAAGTCATTTGAAGCACATTCACTTGATGTCATGACTGAAGAGAATGACTCTTTGAACAAGTATTCAAAAAGAAGATACGGAAAAAAATGTAGCATTCATTCATTTGATGCTGATAATCGAATTCAAGTAATCGTTGCTAATGCCGTTTGCACTGAAGCCGGACGACAAAATGTTTTCTTAAGGATGGATTTTTGCTTGAAAAATGCCGCCGACATAAGCCCTCTGTTTTTTTCATGTTATACGTGGCCTCTTATGCTGCGATGGTGGATGCTCTCGCGTTCCGGACGCAAGATACTGTTGGCCGTGTGTTTCATCGTCTTTTTGTCGCTTCGCTCTTTGCTGCATGGCTGCAGGAAATCACGGTTGGCGGACATGGTGCAAGGAGTGGTGGTTGCACGTCCAACCCGCTCAGAGTCGCGAGGATCTTTCAAGCATTTCAATGCCTTAGTCAAGTAATTCGACATCGGCGGAACCGAATGCGATGGAGGTGCTTCATCCCATTGATTCATTCAGAGGCAGCAGGGTGACGTACTCGGCTTGTAGCGCCCTGTTGACGGGTTGGATTGCCTTGGTAAAGCTTGTTTTTCGTCGAAAATCATTTGGTTCAATTTGCGAGGCGATAGGTCGGTTTCGCGGATTATCTTTGGCTCATCTTGAATGATTTTTAACGCAAAGACCAGCCATGCGCGACCAACAAATTGCCAACCTCATTGAACGTGAAACGCACCGTCAAGTGGAGGGGATTGAATTGATAGCCAGTGAAAATTACGCCAGTGACCAGGTGATGGAAGCGCAGGGCAGTGTTTTGACCAACAAATATGCCGAGGGATTGCCACGCCGGCGTTATTACGGCGGGTGCGAAGTAGTGGATGAAGTGGAGCAGTTGGCGATTGATCGGTTGTGCCGATTGTTTGGGGCGGAATGGGCGAATGTCCAACCGCACTCGGGCGCTTCGGCGAATGCTGCGGTCATGCTGGCCGTGTTGAACGCGGGCGATCCCATCTTGGGATTTGATTTGAGCCACGGTGGCCATTTGACACACGGTTCTACGGTGAACTATTCGGGAAAGCTGTATTCGCCGCATTTTTATGGGGTGGAGAAGGAAACGGGCTTGATTGACATGGACAAGGTGGAGGCCACCGCCCGCGAAGTGAAGCCGAAGTTGCTCATTTGCGGTGCTTCGGCGTACAGCCGCGATTGGGATTACAAGCGTTTCCGGGCCATTGCCGATGAGGTGGGAGCGTTGTTGTTGGCGGACATCAGCCATCCTTCAGGATTGATCGCTACAGGTTTGCTCGCTGACCCAATGCCGCATTGCCACATCGTGACCTCTACCACGCACAAAACATTGCGCGGACCACGCGGAGGCATCATCATGATGGGCAAGGATTTTGATAATCCATGGGGCCGTAAAACGCCCAAGGGGACCATCCGAAAAATGAGCGCATTGCTCGATAGCGGTGTCTTCCCCGGCATGCAAGGTGGACCGTTGGAGCATGTGATTGCTGCCAAAGCCGTGGCGTTTGGAGAATGCTTGGAACCAGGCTACAAAAATTACATGCAGCAAGTGATCAAGAATGCACAGGCGATGGCTGCGGCGTTTGTTGACCGCGGTTATGACTTGATCAGCGGCGGCACGGACAATCACCTCATGCTCATTGACCTCCGCAACAAAGGAGTCACGGGCAAGGTGGCGGAGAAAGCGCTGGGCCGCGCCCACATCACAATCAATAAGAACATGGTGCCGTTTGATACGCAGTCACCGTTTGTCACCAGTGGCATCCGTGTGGGCACGGCGGCAGTGACCACCCGCGGCATGAAAGAATCGGACATGGCGCAGATCGTGGATTGGATCGATGCGGTCCTGTGCTCACCCGAGGACGACGCCGTGATTGGCCGCGTCGGAGAGGCTGTGCGCGTGCGCATGCGGGATTTGCCGTTGTTTGAGGGGTGAGAGAAAACCTACTCTCGCCTCCTTTTTTGCCTGGACATGTTCGATGCGTGCACACGCATCTTTTGGCAGATGGGTTTGGTCAGGATGACTGCGTGGTTATGATCAATGGCGTCTTGTTCAACTCTCATCAAATATTCAGTATCGCCAACGATGGCTGAGCCGCGTTGGACTCTGAAGCCTACTCGCTCTACAACGTCGCGAGCGAGGAATAATTGTGATGCTGCCGGATAGTCGTAGAGATGTTTCGTAAGACTTTCGTTGTAACGAGCATTTTTGCAACGGATGCATTTCACCTTGTGGTTTAGAAGCCTGAGACCTATCTGGAGCCAATCCACCTCTGCGACATCATCCTGATCGAGAATGGTAAAGACATGAAAGCTTTTTTCGGCTAAAAACTGTTCAATGTTCAAGTTTACATTGTTCTTTGGCCACGTGTTTTGACTCATGGCATTTTCCTGATTCTGGCGGTGATTATTTTTCTGATATTTGAGTAGTATTTTTTTGGTGTCATCGGTTGAACCATCGTCAATTACGCTTAAAAACCAATTGGTGTGAGATTGCTCCAAAACACTTTCAATTGCGCTTTCTACCCAACTTGCTCCATTAAAAGTGCACATAGAAATTAAAACGCGCGTATCGGGTTTTGCTGCTGATTGGCTCAAGTGGGATAGCCATGAATTGAAACGCTGCAAACGAAGTGCTGTACCTAAGTGCCTCGTTCGGAACCACTTTTCCAATCTAAAAATCAAAACTAGCATTATCTAAAATTCTTTTGGCGTTTGGTAAGTTTTGATTTCTTCTATAGAGAGATTGTCCTGTTCAATCTCTCCTTCATCTTTTGTGTATGCCGTTATCCTCATTTACACGGAGTGATTTGCAATGTTTTTCTACAATTTGAGAGTATACATGGTGCATTAAGCTGAAAGGAGCCGGTCATTACTGGAAATCTATAATTCGATATCCCAACTTGAAAACGGCAATGTAACCAATTCATTAACCAGTTTTCTAAAACTCGTGAGACGCATTTGCGTATTACAAATACTCGCTGAATGTATGCGAGAAATGAATGGCTTTAGAGCCATGTTATTGGTGTGATGGTTCAAGAAATTCCTCAAGAGGTTTGTGCTCAATCGTTATGACCCAATGATCAATATTGGGTTTACTTCGTTAGTGTTTTTCATTGAAATACTCATTGGGGTGAAGATTTTGAGATACCTGGAAATTTATCTCAGCCACAATCATTTGGGGTAAAACTGTCCTTGTTGGTTCACTTCGTATTCCTTTGAGGACAGAATATGGGCTGGGATTAGAATTGAGTTTGCGAACTCAAGAGAAATTTGAGCAGTTGTTTTTGTTGGTTCAGGCTTTCAGCCTACTAAAAATGTACAAGGATGATTTTTAAATCTGTTCGTGCTAGATTTTAAACAACCGACTTAAATCTACGCGAATTAATTCTTCGCGAATTTCCGCTATTAATTTAGGGGGTAAATGTTTTATCCAATCATCGTCCTTCACACGGGGATTATAAACCGAATAAGCATGCTCTGAAGACTTCGATTTAGAGTCAAGAATAAAATCTCTCACTTGGCTAGAAAATGGAATTCCACTCCATTTAAAAAGAGCTTGAATTTCTTGAAATGGATCAGCTAGGAGATCATCGTAGAAAACAATTTTTAGGTCATGGGGAAATTGTTCTTCTAGATTGAGGAACATCCTTGTCGACTCCACCCATTTCATGAAACCAAAATAATTTCCGGGATTTTCGTTGTTCTTTTTCTCTGCATGCATCCACTCATCTTCAATATTCCATTCTCGGTGAAATTCCCGAGGTGCTTTTGACCAACTATTCAAAACGGCTAGAGGATTTCGTATAAGGCCTATGATTTTGGAGTGATTTCCTTCAATTAAAGATGGGGCAAGGTCCAACGCGTGCACCTCTTTCCAGACTAGAGTGGAATTCGACGCTTTGATTTCTTGATTTTTTTGATATTGACCATCAATGTCTAATCCGCTCAACACGAACGGATCGGTAGTTTGGTGTAACTCCCTGAAAAATTCGTCAATCTGAATTTCGCTGCTAGTTTTGGAAATAGAATAGGGGAATGAGTATGAAAAGTTTGGTTGAAAACGATATTCAACCGTGGGAGAAGCGCTAAAAGTTTTCCCTAACCAGCTCGATCCTGATCGGGGCACGGACATTATAGCTATTTTCTTCATCACTCTAATATTTTGAGGAGTCGGTTAGTTATTCTATGCATGTCAGATTAACTATAACGTTGATCAATCGGGAGATTTATGATTTGGTTAGATAGCTTAAATTCGAATGAATCGCGGTGAGACTGAGCTTCAACTTCTGGCCAATAAAGAGGCGTAAATACGCCATCTTCAACTAATCGTCCCCTTATTCTACGGGCATTTTTAACCATGAGGGGATAGCATAGGGGGTCTGGTCATTTCGATTGAATGAAAGCAAATTAAGGGTGTTAAAGCAGCTGTCTAATTCGTCGAAATTACCTTGTCTTATTTGTTGGATTTCCTTGAAATTTTTCTGGCTCAGAATAATTTCAGTTAGTCGCGACATTCTACTAATTTTGGATAGGTCAATTTCTTTCTCGGCTGAACGAAAACTTTTAAGGCAGCGTTGGGATTGCTATCTTTTATCTCGAGATGATTTATGTTCAGATTTAATTGCGCTTGAAGCTCAAAGTCGATTGAAATGCCAGAAACAAAGGCTCCATTAGGCACTCCGAAGAATCTTCGCGCCGAATTAAATGCGATTTGATCTTTCGTAAGTGGTGCAAAAAAGGCTTGGGTATTGTCAATGATTACTTTCGGAAACCTTTTGCAGTAAAATTCAATTTTATGTTCAAATAAACCCCAATAGTTTAGTAACAAAACCCATTCATCACGTGGGATTTTGTCTACATCTTTTATGCTAAAAGCTTCTAGTAGTTCATACTCGACCATTTCGATGCTTAGTCGTGAAAGTGAATGTTTGATCGAATGACAACAGTATGCAGGCACATGTATTCTTCGAGGATTATATTCTGCTTTGACTAAATCAAGAGAAAATCGCGCAGCGTTTATTCTAAGTGTATTGGAATGAATACTTAATGGAGCGTCGTCTTCAAATCCGATAAACCCGCCGTAAGTATTATGGCGTTTATGATTTTCACGCGTCATTGTGTAAACTTATTATTTGGTCTGAACTTTTCAAGTAAGGCTGTGATTTTTCAAAATTTGTTTTGTCTCTTGAACACCGTTCCACATGAGAGTGTCAATCATGGAGAAATTCATTTCCTGTCCTTTTCGAATCCCGTCAGGGAAAACCGGAATTTTTGGATCTAAAAACTGCAATTCTATATCCCTTGAACGAAAATACGCTTTGTCATACAAATCCTTTCCTCCAAGAGAATTGATATAGGTGGAACTACCGAGTTTTTTGGTGATCGAAATTAATCTATCCGATCTCTGCAGGCCTCTGGTTTCAGGAGCGAATTCACTACTGCTAATCAACTCACACCGAATGTCGAGGTAATTCAGAATGGCAGTTATGCTTCGTGCATTGAACTCCGCCAAAGTGCATTGGTGATCGTCAAAAATTTGCTCAAGCAAGGGTCTCAATTTTTTGAATTCTGAAGCTTGGGCATACGATTGCATAATGGACTTTTTGATTTTAAAATAGTCAGGATGCTTTGTGGCAACTTCAATTTCGTTGATTAACTTATTTGAACTTACACCTTTGCATGGCAATGAAATGAGTTGCTCTTGATTATTCGACCAAATCCGGTTCCTTCGAAGCCACCCTTTTTTGATGAATTGGACATCATCGTAGAATACAAACACATCGGCCGCGGCAATCAGTTGGAAGTATCCTAGATATGGTAAAAAATACGGCTGCATAATTACAACTCGCGGATTTTTCAAGGTTTCAACGCTGTCAATCATGATCCATACCTGAGTTTACGCTTCAATAGCCTCACAATGAACTTCATTTCATCGAAACTGAGCGAATGGAACAACGGCAAGCACAAAATCCTTGATGCGATCGAATCGGAATTTGGGCAGTTGTCTGTTCCCCAGTCATTGATGGTATTGAGGCTCGGGTAAAAGTAACGTCGCGCAAAGATCTCGGCCTTTTCCAATTCAGCTTTCAACCCGAGGCATTGAGCTTCAGTCATGAACACCACGGGAAAGTAGGCACAATTCCAAGCTTCGTTGGTTGCATCTGGCACGGTCAAGTCCATATTGGCTAATAGCTCCGAATAGAACGAGCACTGGGCACGTCTTCGCTCCAAGATGTCATCAAGGTATCGGAGATTCACGATTCCCATAGCCGCATGGAATTCGCTGTTTTTCCCATTGATGCCGACCCCATCAAAATGCTCGGGGCCATCGTGTCCGAAATTGCGCATTTTGGACATGCGTCGGAGCAAATCGGGAGATTTCGTCACCACCATCCCTCCTTCAATGGAATGAAAAAGTTTCGTGGCGTGGAAGCTACACGTGCTGATGTCCCCAAATTCGAAAATGCTACGCCCATTTACTGTCGTGCCAAAGGCATGGGCTGCGTCGTAGATCACTTTGAGGTTGTGTCGATCTGCGATGACCTGAATGGCTTGAACATCACACGGAATACCGAAGCAATGCGTCGCCACGATGGCAGTCACTTCTGGCGTGATTGCAGCTTCAATTTTCGAAGCATCGATATTGAATCCATCAGGCTCAATGTCCACATACACCGGTTCGCATCCTTCCCAAACCAAACTACTCGAGGTCGCTACGTAAGAAAAGGGAGTGGTGATCACCTTCCCCTTCAAGTTCAACGCTTTGATTGCAATCTGCAGCGCGATGGTACCATTACCGACATACAGTAGGTGGTCCAGCTGTAATCGCTGCTTGAGTTGTAATTCCAAGTCATTGACCAGAGGTCCATTGTTGGTCAGCCATTCCCGGTCAAAAATGTCTTGAACTAGGGTGTTGTATTCTTCAATGGGAGGTAAGAATGGTTTGGTCACAGGAATCATAAAACGAAGTTACAACTCGGTTAATGCAGTCGAATCGAAAATAATGTTTTTATAATTTTCAATAAGAGCGGAATAAAGTTTTAATGATCATGTAATGGCTTCGTTTCGCTACCCATCGGAAGTCTTTTTGAAACCGATCTGAATTCAATCCGAAATGCTGCTCACTGATTCGAGGCAAATGGCGAACCTCTACGAAGGTGTCGGGCCTGCGTTCCTTCGATTCTTGCTCAATCATATTGGCGATTTCTCCCAAGCTAGATTGTTCAGGGTTGCCGAGGTTGTAGGTCGTTTTCCAGGTGTCGCTGTTAGAATGGGAGAGCAATACTAGACCTTCTACGGCATCTAAAATATCAAGCCGAGATTGTGTCAGTTCTGCGCCCATCACCCGAATTTGGTGCTTGTCAATGCAGCTCTGAACCATCTTACTCAAAAGTTCATTGGCATAGGCATCTGAATGGACTCCTGATACCGCGGCAAGTCGAATCGACGTGTGCTTCAATGCTGGTGTCAAAGCGCCTAGATTTTGCAAATATGTTTCAAGCGCATACTTCGACATGCTGTAAGTCGAATTTGGATTCGGCTCGTCAGTCTCCAGGGATAAGCCCCTATTTCGCTTGGTATAGACGGATTGAGAAGAGATATTGATGATCTCTTCGACATTGAACTGTAAGGCTCTCGCGAACAGAGCTTGGCTTCTTTTCAGACTGAGTGCAATTTCTTCGTTTCCATGTTTTGGGCGAGCCGAAGCCAAGTGGAGGATGCGATCGACTGTGCTTAAGTCGAGGGTGCCTGATTGGAGGTCATTCCAGTCATAGTGGTCAGTCTCGGCCGAGTGCTGGCATCGCCCGGCGGCAATGGCCTTATCTCTATCGAGGGTCATTATGCGATACGTTCCTCGCTTGAGAACCTCTTGGACCAATCTTTTCCCAATTTCACCCGTCGAACCAGTAACCAATAATGTTGGTTTGTTTTTTCGAAGGTGAAGTTGTGATGGTGGCGCTTCGCTTTGACGGACAATTTCAGGGTTAACCACCCTGCTCTTAACCTGTTGTATGCCAATACGGGTTGATTTTGTTTCTAGTGTAGGGCTTTTTTTTAAGAGCCAATGCGTGAGACAAGCCTCCACTTCATTGAAGCCCAATCGTGCGCGCACGCCGCTGATCCCGGTGAAGCGTGGGTTGACTTCAAACAACCGAAGGCCATGGTCGGTCATTCTCCCCTGCAAATTTACGGGGCCCCTCGCTCCAAGGCGAGAAAGCTTCGCGATAACCCCTTGAATTTCATCCCAAAATTCGGGGCCATCATAAGGTAGGATTTCAATAGGGACCCCATTTTTCAATTTTACGGAAGAAGCCATTTTCCCTATCATAGATCCCTCGGAGTCGAAAACGATTTGGATTGAAACTTCTGAGAGCTGAGCGTTTTCTCCTTGCTCAATCATGCGATCGAAAAGCGACCTGTTGGGGTCATTGGATGAAGGATAAAGTAATTCCTGAATCAAATGCTTCTCTGTGATTTTATGAAAGTCCGCACAAGATCGGATGATCGTGATCCCTCGGGAGGCAAAACCATCAATGGGTTTTGCAATGACTGGAAATTGAAAATCTGCCTTTTCCCAATTGTTTTTGAATTCCGCACCACTCATGCTCTTAGCAAAAAATTCCTGCGGTCCATTGAACGCGTCCCCTAACTTTCCTTTATCACGGCAAAGGCTTGCTAGCGGTTGCAACGAACACAAGACTTGAATGCCCTTTGCTTCAAAGATTTCCTTGCTCTCAGCCAAGCGACAAGCTTCGTCATCATGACCAGGAATGATTAAATCAATCTGTTTGTTCAGGCAAACCTGCAGCAATTTTGCAATAAAAAACTCGTCATAATAACTTGGGATGAGGGCATACTCATCGCAGTCATATAATCCATAGGCGAGTGGATTATTACCCAATCCAACTGTTGCGAAGTCTACTGCTGCGAGGTGGCAAGAGTCTATGACCGCTTGTCCAACACCACTGCCCACGGAACAGATTCCAACTTTATACTTCATCGGGACTTGTTTGTTTTGAGAATGTTTAAGCTAGCAAAACACGCCATGAAAAAAAAATGAGAATTGAATTTAGAGGCAGTGCATCTCCTCGCGTCCAGCCGTTCGCACTTCCTTGGCTGAACAAATGAGCAAGTGGATTTATTTGGTTGTGTTGAGCTTTAATAACGTTGCTCTGGATCTCTCCTTCCCTAGAAATGTTTTGATTCGCTCTGTCGAGTCATGATCCTTGAGATTCACGTGGATGAAATTGACGTCGTCTTTAAAAAGCTGCATGATCCTTTCGTTGTACCCGTCGTACCAACTTTCTAAAACTTTTTGATCATACGGGGCTTTTTTGTAAGTGGGCTCGAGTACCTCCATGTTGTGCATCTTCAACATGGTTGACTGAATAGCGTCTCCGACGTATTTGACCTTTTGTACATCGCACCATTCAATCTCCGCTTTGTTTCCGTACCACAGCTTCCGATGAAACCGAACCAAACTAGCGTACCATTCTGAAGCGTCGTCTCTTGTGGTCAATATAAATTTAGCCGTGGGGTACAGTCTTCGAAGTTCGGAGATGAATAAGTTTGTTGAATTGCTAAAAGGCATGTCTTGAAAGGCTTCGTAATTATGAATGATTTTCAGAATCTCCTGCCAATCACCATCGTAATACTGGTGTATAAGCATTTCAAATCTTCTCTGCGGCCCCGTTCGATAGCCCAAATCGTGGAGAAATTTGTTCATCGAAGTTGTGCCTGTTTTGTTCGTTCCGATGATAAAAACTTTTGGTTTTTCCCGCAATCTAACTTTGAGGTTCCCTGCTATTGTTAGAATCAATTTTATCTGTTGTTTCATCTGTTGTTTCATCTGTTGTTTCATGGGGCATTCAATGCATGCGCTTATTTGCTCAGCCCTCATCCACCCGCTCCACACTCCACACTCCTGGCACGTCGAGGAGCTTTGCTTGCAGTTGTTTCAGGTGGTCGGTGTTGGTGACGAGGACTTTGACGAGGCCTTCGAAGGTGCCGTCGCTCGAGTTGAAGCTGATGGCGCGCATGTTCACGTTCATGGCGTCTGAAATGACGCCGGTGACGGCGTTGACCAGTCCCACATCATCGATGCCCGTGAAATTGAGGCTGACCTCGAATTGTTTGGCGGAGCGCGATGACCACTGTGCTTTGATGACGCGGTAGGCGTATTTCGAGAGTAAATTCGTGGCATTGGAGCAGTTTTGCCGGTGCACCTTGATGCCGCCGCTCACCATCACGAATCCAAATACCGGATCGCCCGGTATGGGATTGCAACACGAGGCGTGGGAGTAATCGATTTTTTGCAGGCCTTCTCCGATGAGCAATACGTCGCCTTTCTCCGGTGGGTCTGCGATGTCTTTGATGCCTTCTGGCACTTCAGGGACCGACGCTTTCTTGGCTCGTTTCCAAGAAAACTTGCCTTTCACCACGCTGAATCCGCCCAATCGGTCAAGTTCTAGTTCGCCGGTCGCGATGCGCATCAAAAGTGCATGGGGGCTATCGTGGCGCAGTCGCTTGATCAGCGATTCAATGTTTTCGGCGGAGAAGGTCAATTCTTTCCGCCGCATCCATTTTCGCAGTTTCTCCTTGCCGTCGCTCGCAATGTTGCGTTCTTCTTCCCGCAAGGCGTGCCGGATTTTGGATCGCGCACTGGCCGTCACCACATAACCGAGCCAATCTTCCTTCGGTTTTTGTTTGCGCGAGGTGATGATCTCTACTTGGTCGCCGCTGTTGAGCGGATGGGAGAGGGGGACCAATTTGTGATTGACCTTCGCCCCGATGCAGCGCGATCCAATCTGCGTGTGCACGCGAAAGGCAAAATCGAGCGTCGTTGCCCCTTTGGGCAAGGAGAACAGGTCGCCGTTGGGCGTGAAGACATAGATTTCCTCGCTGTGCAGGTTCAGCTTGAACTCGTCGATGAAGTCCAAAGCATCTTCTTCGCCGGACTCCAGCATTTCCCGGATTTGCGTCAACCAGTTGTCGAGGTTGTCTTTGTTGCTCCGACCGCTCAATTCGGCCTTGGCCTCTAGCCCTTGGTCTTTGTACCGCCAGTGCGCGGCGAGGCCCTTTTCTGCGACTTCGTCCATGCGTCGGGAACGGATTTGCACTTCGACCCACTTGCCCGACGGCGACATCACCGTGGTGTGCAGGCTTTCATAGCCGTTGGCCTTGGGCAAGCTGATCCAATCGCGCAGGCGATCGGGATTGGGCTGGTAAAAATCCGAGACGATGCTGTAAGTGCGCCACGCATCGGCTTTTTCATTTTCCGGTTCCGATTCAAGGATGATGCGAATGGCAAATACGTCGTAGACCTCTTCGAAGGCCACGCGCTGCTTTTGCATCTTGCTCCAAATGCTGTAAACGCTTTTGGGCCGACCGAGGATCTGGTACGAAATCCCCGATTCGTCGAGGGCACGCCGAATGGGCAGTGTGAAGGCGTTGATGAACCGCGTGCGCACTGCTTTTCCCTTGCGCAACTTGGTTTCGATGAGTTCGTGATCCTCGGGCTCTTTGTACTTGAGCGACAAATCTTCCAATTCGGTTTTGATGCTGTACAACCCCAGCCGATGTGCCAACGGCGCATACATGAATAACGTCTCGCTGGCGATCTTTTGCTGCTTGTCCGGGCGCATGTGGTCGAGGGTGCGCATGTTGTCGAGCCGATCCGCGAGTTTGATCAAAATCACCCGTACATCGTCACTCAACGTCAGCAGCATCTGTCTCTTATACACATCTGACGCTGCCGACGCGCGAACTAGTGTAGATCTC
>CAXDQP010000003.1:0-26699 GCA_963991335.1 uncultured Flavobacteriales bacterium | reverse complement strand
CTCAAGTAATCTTGGCTGGACACTTTGGATCCGGACACTCCTTAAAAAGCGCGAAGAAAGTGGCGAATCAATCGCATGGCGCTGGCGGCGCCGTGGAGTGAAGGAGCCACGACTGTAGCAGGAGAATTCAGCGATGAGCACCGCAACAACAGTTTTCGCTGGCAGGCACTTGTTCCGGATTGGGAGACTGTGGCGCATCCGCATTCACCAGACGGCTGGCCCCTTTTTGGTCGCCACGCAACAACCGGGGATACCATTTATTTTTCAGCGCCAACCGGCTCCCGCTGGCAGCATGCCAGTGTTGATGTACCCCATCGCCTGCCATCGCCTCCTTTCACAAGCAGCAAGGACAAAACAGATACGTTGCAACCCATGATTCGCTCCGATTGGGAAATGGACCCATCGGGCTGGAGCGGATATGTCGTGCAACCTGGCATCAATGTCCTCGGATCGCCCAATGCTTCAGAAAAGCTGGATGTAGCACACGTCTTGTACGGGGTTGATTTTGAATTCCCTTATGTCCGTGATGTGCGTTTGATGATCGCCTCCAGCCGGTATATCACTTCGCGCAGTGAATTTCAAAGAATGCAAGCGTCCTCCGATCCAAAAGCCGCTTTGGATGCCTTCTGGTTGAGCTGTGGAAACGATGAGTCATCGGCAGCAGAATTGATCAAAACCTATTACAGCCGAGTGGAAGAGGCGAACCGATATTTTTCAGGCGTGGTCCCCGGTTGGAAAACCGACCGTGGCATGGTGCACATTGTTTTCGGCATCCCAGACAAAATCCGCCGGACACGCGAAAGCGAATGGTGGCTCTATGGTGAGGAAGGCGCGGCCAATGCCATCAACATGCGGTTCTTGCGCAAAGATCATCCCTGGGATCCCTCATTTTTCGTTCTGGGAAGAAGCATCCAATACCGCGTTACTTGGGACCGGATGGTTACCAATTGGCGAAACGGACGGGTTCAGCCTGATTAATTCCAAGGTACCTTTGCCCCAATCAACCCCGCATTCCATGCCTTTCGATTTGCCTTCATCTCCCTCGTCACCGCGTTCTGGCTCTGGTAAAAACAAGCGGTCATTCGAGCCCGGTCGTCCAACCCGGCAACAAGGTCAGCACAGAAAGCGGCCACCCAGCGATACATTTGTCATGGGTTGGCACCCCGTGCTCGAAGCGTTGGAGGCTGGAAAAGAATTCCAGCGCGTGCTGATTCAGCGGGATGAAAAAGGAGAACGCACGGCCGCACTGATGCGCAAGCTTCAAGACCTCAATATTCCCGTGCAGCGTGTGCCCAAAGAAAAGCTGCTGCGCATCACGGCGAAGAATCACCAAGGCATCATCGCGTTCTTGTCGCCGATCACCTACCAGCCACTGGAAGAACTCATCGCACGCACATTCGAATCCGGTGAAACTCCTTTGCTGGTGGCGGTAGACGGAGTAACCGATGTCCGCAACATCGGGGCAATTGCACGCAGTGCTGAATGTTTCGGTGCCACCACACTGGTCATTCCAATGTCCGGTGTTGCCCCCATACAAGAAGACGCCATCAAATCTTCCTCAGGGGCGCTCATGCGATTGCCTGTGGCGCGCGTGCCCGACATGGCCGATGCCCTCAAAATGATTGCACAGCATGGCATCCAACCTGATGCGCTCAGTGAAAAAGCCGAAAGCTCCATTCACGAGAGCAAGATATCCGGTTCCGTCTGCCTCGTTGTGGGTGATGAAGAACGTGGGATCTCCAATGCTGTTTTCCGCAATTGCAGTGAGGGCGTGCGGTTGCCCATGGTTGGGAACACCGGATCATTGAATGTATCGGTCGCCGCGGGAATTGCATTATCCCATATTGCAATGTGGAAAGACGGCGAAGACGTGGTGTAATACCCCTGATTTTTTCGAATAACATTGTCATAAGTCCTCTCCGAATGGATTGGGCTCCTTGACGACCTCCTTCGAAAAGAAAGACCATGAATCGATTTACCGCTATGATCCAATGCCGAGCACTCAGCGCATTGGCCCTGATTGCCCTGTTTTCATTCAGCTCATGCAACTCACGCCATTTCTGGAAAGGCATACGAGCCTATGAGAAGAAGCAATATTCTGAAGCGATCGCCAACTTCGAACAAGCGTGGTTTCAGTGGCCCAATGACACCATGGCATTGCGCTTGATGGGGCAAAGCCAGCTTATTGTGGGTGATTACGCCAATGCAGCTCGAAGCTTTGAAGAATTGGACTTGCGTTCGGGCCTCAATACCGAAGACCGACAGTCCTGGGCGACTGCCCTGATGAATGATTCGAAATACCTGGAAGCAAGCGATGTCCTCCAGCCCCTCATGACGCCGCAAAATACCAACGGTTACACCAAACGACTTTGGGACAACTGCGTGCGTCAACTCGAAGCAATCGAAGACGAGCGATACTGGGAAGCACAAATCCTGCACTTTCCGCAACACGAAACGGCGTCATCACCGCGCATCAGTGGGAGCAAGCTCTATTTTTCAAGTGAACCCTGGCGCTGGGGCGAAACAGACCACAGCGCCCGATTGGACCGGAATGAAACATGGTCCATGGACTTAACGGCGTCCACGCGAAAAGTCATGAAAGCTGGGGATGTGGAAATCTGGGATTTACCTGAGCACGATGGCATGGTCAATGTTTCTCCCAACGGCCGGTCCATTGCTTATTCCAAAAAGAACGCCGATGGCCTTGGTTGGTTTGGAGACCCTCTGGTTGGTGGATTTCAGTTGCTCATTGCGAGTCGCACTGCTTCGGGAGAATGGAGCGAATCCCGCCCCTTCCCATTCGTCGAAAGAGGCTATGTCTTTGCCCATCCGACTTGGTCACCCGATGGCAACAAAATGTACTTTTCTTCCGACATCCCATCTCCAGAGTCACAGGGAGGTATGGACATTTGGGTCTCTGAGCGCATTGGAACCTTTTGGGATGAACCGTTGAACTTAGGGCCGGATGTGAATTCAGCTGGTAATGACGTATTCCCGGCGATGGACGAAGATGGCCGGTTGTACTTTGCGTCGGATGGCCACCCGACGTTAGGAGGCCTCGATGTCTTCTGGACAGAAGTCGACCCCACCATCGAATTGGCGCAGCGCCATTGGCGCGCTGGAGAGGCTTGGAAGAAGCCCATTCGCATGGGATTCCCCGTGAACACATTGGCAGATGATTTTTCATACGCTTCATACAGCGATGGATCTGCCTTCATCTGCTCCAATCGATCGGGTTGGGATCAGATTTACCGACTGGAAAGCATCGAAGCACCGGTGACAGTCCGCATCAATGTCACCAACCGAAGCACAGGAGAGTCAATCGCTCGTGTTCCATTGAGGTGGATTGACACACGTGACGGATCGGCATGGGACATTCGCACCGGCCTCAACGGAACGGCTTCATTGCAATTGCCCCCCAACCGCGCCTACCGTGTTCAGGCCCGTGCATCGGGATACATCGTAGAACAATTGATGGTCACCACATCCGGTGAAAACGAAGGCCTAGACATCGAATTGGCCCGAGTGGGCATGTTGAACGACGCCAATTTCGCCTCCAAGTACATGGGCGGCAAGCCGTTTGAATTGTCCGACATCAACTGGCTTGATGGAACAATTGACCTCTCCCGTAAAGGCCAAGTAGAATTGAATGAACTGGCCGACTTCTTGAAGTTGAATCCCGATATTTTCATGGAAATCCGCACCCACGAGGATGCGTCAGGTTGGAATGAATCAGATGACCCCACGAACCGTCTCTCGAAAAATCGCGGCATTCAAATGGAAACCGCCCTCATGCGACTCGGCGTCTCCTCCAAGCAGTTGTTGAGCCTCGGCAAAGGAATCACGGAACTCGTCAATGACTGCGCTCCGGGCGAACCTTGCGCCGATTATTGCCACGAAGAAAACGAACGAACAGAGTTTCGGATTTATGGCTTGCTTCAGCAACTTCCCGGCCAAATCGATGCGGCCGACTTCAGCAAGGACTAAAGCTGCCCTTTCGGTTCAACCCCGGAAAGCCAATCCGCGGTAAACCGCTGCTTCGCCCAACTCTTCTTCAATGCGCAGCAATTGGTTGTACTTGGCGACTCGGTCTGAGCGGCTCGCCGATCCCGTCTTGATTTGACCCGTATTGAGCGCAACCGCCAAATCCGCGATGGTCGTATCCTCGGTCTCACCACTTCGGTGACTCATGACGCTGGTGTAACCGCTGCGATGCGCCAAGCTCACCGCGTCAATGGTTTCGCTGAGCGTACCAATTTGATTCACCTTGACCAAGATTGAATTGGCAATGTTGTTCTCTATCCCACGCGCCAAACGGTGCGTATTGGTAACGAACAAATCATCTCCTACCAACTGAACCTTATCGCCTACTGCTTCGGTTAACTGTTTCCAAGAATCCCAATCGTCTTCTGCCAATCCGTCTTCGATGCTTACAATCGGATACTGCTCGGACCACCCCTTCCAAAAGTCCACCAGCTCTGAACCCGTCATTTGATCGCCCGTTGATTCAAAAATGTACCGGTTGCTCTCTCCATTGTAAAACTCAGAGGCTGCGGCATCCAATGCAATCAACAAATCATCTCCGGGACGATAGCCCGCCTTCTCGACGGCTTCAATCACGACTTCAATGGCTTCCTGGTTGGATCCCAAATTCGGAGCAAATCCACCTTCATCCCCAACATTGGTCGAATGCCCTCGTTTCTGCAGCACCTTTTTCAGGGAATGAAAGACCTCGGTGCCCATGCGCAATCCATCGGAAAACGTCTCCGCACCAACCGGCATTACCATGAATTCTTGGATATCAATTTTGTTGTCAGCATGTGAACCTCCATTGAGGATGTTCATCATGGGCACCGGCAAGGTATGCGCATTGACTCCGCCGACGTATCGGTACAACGGCTGGCCTGCGCAGTCCGCTGCTGCATGCGCTACGGCTAAAGAAACACCCAAGATAGCATTCGCGCCAATTTTCCCTTTGTTTGCGGTTCCGTCCAAATCAATCATGATTTGGTCAATGGCTCGCTGATCAAACACATCGAAACCGTTGAGCTCATCACTCAAAAGCTCGTTGACATGCATCACCGCTTGTGCCACCCCTTTTCCCATCCATTCTTCTCCACCATCGCGCAATTCAACCGCCTCGTGAATGCCGGTTGAAGCTCCGGAAGGAACCGCCGCTCTGCCCATTGAACCGTCACCCGTGATGACATCAACTTCAATGGTAGGATTGCCCCGTGAATCAAGGATTTGACGGGCTTGAACGTGATCAATGTAGCTCATTGTAATCTGTAAATAGTTGGTGTTGTGCGAATGGCACGGCCTGGGACATTTCCAGACGGAAGGCGTAACGCGACGCGAAGGTAGACAATCAAGCGAGGACCTCCACACGCGTCATGCTCTCAACGAATTGATCGAAGAGGTAACGGCTGTCGTGAGGGCCCGCTGATGCTTCTGGGTGGTATTGCACAGAGAATACGGGCACCCCTTTTAAGGCAATGCCGGCTACTGTTTCATCATTCAAGTGGATGTGGGTTACTTCTACCCCTGCATTTTCGTCAACCGACGCCCGATCGACCACGAAGCCATGATTTTGAGAAGTGATTTCTGCTTTCCCCGTGATCAAATTTTTGATGGGATGATTCACTCCGCGGTGGCCATTGAACATCTTTATGGTTTTCAATCCTTGGCTCAGCGCCAAAACTTGATGCCCCAAACAGATACCAAAGGTCGGCTTGCCCGAAGCGACCAATGCCTTCACCGTTTCAATTGTTTGTTCCATCGCCCCCGGATCACCTGGACCGTTGGACAACATAATGCCGTCAGGTGACCAAGCCAGCATCTCATCGGCCGAAGTGGACATCGGGAACACCCGAACGTCACAACCCCGCTCGGTCAGGCATCGCACTATGTTCGTTTTCACTCCCAAGTCGAGCAAAGCCACCTTGCACGTGGCTTCACCGAGCGCTGGGGCATCATGCACTTCAGCGCAGGTGACCTCACTGCTGAGTTCCATGCCTTCCATGGACGGCACAGCGGCGAGCATTTCTTTCAATTCAGCTTCGTCGGTTCCGTCACTGCAGATGATGGCATTCATCGCACCTGACTGTCGAATGTGACGCACCAACGCGCGCGTGTCCAAATCGCAAATTCCAACCACATTGTCCCGGACCATATAATCCTGTAACGTGCCAGCACCGCCCACCCGACTCGCAATCGAAGAGAAGTTTTTTGTCACCAACCCCGCAATCTGAACGCGTCCAGACTCCACTTCCGCATCGTGGACGCCATAATTCCCAATGTGGGAGGTAGCCATTACCAAAATCTGACGGTGATAACTAGGGTCTGTAAAAATCTCCTGGTAACCATACATCCCTGTATTGAAGGCGATCTCTCCCGAAGTAACTCCTATCGCTCCAGCCGCATGTCCTTCGAATCGGGTTCCATCAGCCAGTAAGAGTACAGCGTTTTTTTGGGTGTCGCGGGATTTTGCCATAGTGCAAAGATAATGTGCTCAAATAGCTTGACCGGCAGGTGCAGGCCGCAATTTCATCCCAGTTTTCAAAAATCATTCAACATAAAAAACGGGAGGCTTTCGCCTCCCGTTTCCAAATCGTTGGGTCAACGTCTAGTCTTTCTTTTCTTCCGCGTCTGCTTCCGGCGCTTCCTCAGCAGCTGGTGCTTCTTCAGCAGCGGCCTCGGCAGCTGGTACTTCTTCAGCAGCAGCCTCGGCAGCTGGTGCTTCTTCAGCAACAACTTCGGCAGCTGGAGATGCTACAGGAGCGGCTTTCGCTGCACCTCCTCGGCGCGAGCGACGTGAGCGCTTCTTCTTCTCTTCTGTGCCATAGACATCATTGAAATCCACAAGCTCAATCAAACACATTTCTGCGTTGTCACCGAGTCGGTTTCCGGTGCGAATGATTCGCGTATATCCACCGTCCCGAGTAGCGACCTTCGGTCCTACTTCACGGAACAATTCGGTAACGGCATACTTGTTCCCCAAAACGCGGAATGCTACACGACGGCTATGCGTCGTATCATCCTTTGATCGCGTAACCAAGGGTTCGAAGAACTGCCGCAACGCTTTCGCCTTGGCAACGGTTGTATTGATTCGCTTATGCTCAATGAGAGAGCACGCCATGTTTGAAAGCATGGCCTTGCGATGTGCGGTCTTGCGACCGAGGTGGTTAAAATTCTTATTGTGCCGCATGACTTCACTCTTTGTCGAGTTTGTACTTGCTCACATCCATTCCGAATGTGAGGTTCTTTCCCTCAACCAAGTCTTCCAATTCCGTCAATGACTTCTTACCGAAGTTGCGGAATTTCAACAGGTCGTTCTTATTGTAGCTGACCAATTCGCCGAGGGTCTCAATATCTGCTGCCTTCAAGCAATTCAAGGCACGAACACTGAGGTCCATATCGCTCAATTTCGTCTTGAGCAACTGGCGCATGTGCAAGCTGGTTTCATCAAACTCTTCTACTTCAACGCGCTCCTCCAATTCGAGAGAAATGCGTTCATCGCTAAAGAGCATGAAGTGTTGAATCAAAATCTTCGCTGCTTCTTGAAGCGCATCTTTGGGTGTGATGCTGCCATCACATTCAATTTGAAGATTGAGTTTTTCGTAGTCCGTGCGCTGTTCTACCCGGTAATTCTCCACGTCGTACTGGACGTTGCGGATCGGGGTGAAAATGGCGTCCATGGCAATTGTACCAATGGCAGCTCCTTCGCGCTTGTTGTCCTCTGCTTGAACGTAGCCTCGTCCTTTGCTGATGACAATTTCCATGTTCAAGTTTACCTTGTCATCCATGTTGCAAATCACCTGATCGGGATTCATCACTTGGAATGCGCTGGTGAACTGTCCGATGTCGCCTGCAGTAAATACTTTACCACCTGCAACCTTCACGGTTACTGTTTCTCCATCTGACCCTTCAATTTGACGCTTGAATCGAACCTGCTTGAGGTTCAAAATCATTTCGGTTACGTCTTCTTGAACGCCTTTGATTGTGGAGTACTCGTGCTCAACACCATCCATCTTCACACTCGTGATGGCATAGCCTTCGAGAGAGGAGAGCATGATGCGTCGCAACGCGTTGCCTACAGTAATTCCAAATCCGGGTTCAAGCGGACGGAATTCAAATCGGCCATTGAACTCTGAAGAGTCCAACATGATGACCTTGTCTGGTTTCTGAAAATCGAGAATAGCCATTTGCTGTAAGGATTTGGTTTACTTCGAGTACAATTCGACGATGAGTGATTCCTTGATGTTCTCAGGAATCTGGTCACGCAATGGGACACTGATGAATGTTCCAGACATGTGCTGAACATTCCAATCCAACCACTCCAATCGTTTTGGAGCAGCGCTCAATGCGCTAGTGACGGAAGCCAATGACTTGCTCTTCTCCCGCACCGCTACCACGTCTCCTGGGCGCAATCGGTAGGAAGGGATGTTCACCAAATGGCCATTGACCATGATGTGACGGTGAGAAACCAACTGACGCGCGCCTCGACGCGAATTCGCCAATCCAAGACGGAAAACCACATTGTCCAATCGGCTCTCGCAGAATTGGAGCAAGATCTCACCCGTAATGCCCTGGCGAGCATTGGCTTGCTTGAACATGTTGGAGAACTGCTTCTCTAAGATGCCGTACGTGTACTTTGCTTTTTGCTTTTCAGCCAATTGCACAGAGTACTCTGATTCTTTCTTCCGACGGCGGGTATTGCCGTGCTGTCCTGGTCCATAAGGACGGCGTTCCAACGCTTTGTCAGGTCCGAAGATCGCCTCTTTAAATCGGCGACTAATTTTTGATTTGGGTCCGCGAAAACGTGCCATATCGTTTGATTCTATTCTGGTTCGACGATGAGATTATACGCGACGACGCTTTGGTGGGCGGCATCCATTGTGCGGGAACGGAGTCACATCGATGATCTCGATGACTTCAATTCCCATATTGTGCAACGCACGCATTGCGCTTTCGCGGCCCGCACCGGGACCTTTTACAAAAGCGCGAATCTTGCGAAGACCTAGATCGTGTGCCTCACGGCCACAATCCTCAGCAGCTACTTGCGCAGCATAAGGCGTGTTCTTTTTGGAGCCCCGGAAACCCATCTTTCCAGCGCTGGACCATGAGATCACTTGCCCGTTGTTGTTGGTCAACGAAATGATGATGTTGTTGAAGGATGAGTGGATGTGCACTTGGCCTGTAGCCTCGACTACCACTTTCTTCTTTTTCTTGACGTTTTTCGCCATCGTCTTAATATTTAGGTGATCAGCTCTTGAGAGAGCTCAATGATTAAATGCGGTGATTACTTCTTCTTGTTTGCTACCGTCTTGCGCTTGCCCTTTCGAGTGCGCGAGTTGTTCTTGGTTCGTTGTCCACGCAGTGGCAAACCATTTCGGTGGCGGATGCCACGGTAACTTCCAATGTCCATCAAACGTTTGATGTGCGACTGCACTTCAGAACGCAACTCACCTTCAACCTTGAAACCGGTTGAGATGGCGTTACGGACTGCACCGACTTCATCGTCGGTCCAATCCTGGACTTTTTTGTCTTCAGACACTCCGCACTCTACGAGCAGTTGAGACGCACGGCTGCGTCCAATTCCGTAGATGTATGTGAGTGCAATGACTCCGCGCTTGTTGCGGGGAATATCTATACCTGCTATACGTGCCATGGGCGATGGGTTTGGCAAAATCAGGATTAACCCTGACGTTGCTTCATTTTAGGATTCTTCTTGTTGATGACATACAAGCGGCCTTTGCGACGTACAATTTTGCAGTCGGTGGTACGCTTTTTGAGTGAAGCACGAACTTTCATAGTGCAATTATTTCTTGTATCGGAACGAAATTCGTCCTTTGGTTAAATCATACGGTGACATATCGACACGCACGCGATCACCCGGTAAGATTTTGATGTAGTACATCCGCATCTTTCCAGAGATGTGGGCAGTGATAATGTGCCCGTTTTCCAATTCCACTCGGAACATTGCGTTGGACAATGCTTCTAGAATGGTTCCGTCTTGCGTTATGGACGCTTGTTTCGCCATATGATTAAATCGTTTAGACCTTTCGTTTTTGTTGTTGTAATACTTTTTCTATTTCGTCAAAACTTGAGAGAACGTCCGGTCTGTCTCTGCGCACAACAATGTCGTGTTCGAAGTGCGCTGAAACTTTGCGGTCTGCCGTCACAATCGTCCAGCCGTCTTCCTCGTGAAAGACTTCTTTTCGACCCAAGTTGATCATCGGTTCAATGGCCAAAACCATTCCATCCATCAAGCGAGGGCCATTGCCCCGCCGTCCGTAATTCGGAACCTCCGGTGCTTCATGCAACGAACGCCCCAAACCGTGACCTACCAACTCCCGAACGACTCCGTAACCATTTTGCTCTGCATGTTGCTGGCAGGCAAAACCGATATCTCCGATTCGCTTACCAACCACTGCTTGCTCAATGGCTTTTTGAAGGCATTCTTTGGTGACTTCCAATAACTGCTGAATTTCTGGAGTGATTTCGCCCACCGCAAAGGTGTACGCACTATCTCCATAAAACTCATTTTTCAGCACTCCACAATCTACCGATACAATGTCACCATCGACCAGTGGTTTGTCATTTGGAATGCCGTGCACAACCGCCTCATTGACTGAAGTGCACAAGGAATTCGGAAATCCTCCGTATCCCTTGAAACCGGGCTCAGCGCCATGGTCGCGGATAAACTCCTCGGCCACAGCATCCAGCTCGAGCGTTGTGACTCCCGGTTTGATCCGGTCTGCCACAGCAGCTAACGTTTTCCCAACAAGCAAAGAACTCTCTCGAAGGAGCTCAACCTCTTCGTCCGTTTTGATGTGCACGCGTCGGCCGAAACTCATTTCGTTTTATCCTGTAATGCCACCCACAGGGGACTGTGGTCGGCCACGCAATTTCCCAGACTTCATCAAACCGTCATAATGACGAGAAAGCAAGTAGCTTTCGATTTGTTGGAGTGTATCGAGGATGACTCCCACCATGATCAACAGCGACGTACCGCCGAAGAAGATGGAGAAGCCTTGCGCTTTCGTTAATCCAAGGCTAAATACAATCGCTGGAAGGATTGCAATCAAAGCCAAAAACAATGAACCCGGCAGGGTGATGCTCGAAAGAATCCGCTCCAAGAAATCCGCTGTGGGCTTTCCAGGTTTGACACCGGGAACAAAACTATTTTGACGCTTCAGGTCATCCGCCATTTGATTGGGGTTGACCGTGATCGCCGTGTAGAAATACGTGAAGACAACAATCATCACAAAGAAGATTGCATTGTACCAAAATCCGTTGAAATCAGACAAGCTCTGCAGTGCCTCATTTTCTTGGAATGTTTCACTTTGTGTCAAGTACAGTGGCACAAACATGATGGCTTGTGCAAAAATGATTGGCATCACTCCAGCTGAATTCACTTTCAATGGGATGTAGCTTCGAGCGCCTTCGCCCTGTGGCAAATGCGTTCCGCCCGCTTGCATCTTCGCCATCTGGACCGGCACCTTTCGCAAGGCTTGCACCAATGCGACGCTTGCGCCAATGACGATCAACAAGAATGCTACCTCCACCAAGAAGAAAAACAGCGTGGTATCCGGGTGAGCAAATTCCTGAATCAATGCTTGAGGGAACGTCGCAATGATTCCAATCATGATGAGCAATGAAATTCCATTGCCCACTCCTTTGTCTGTAATTCGCTCACCTAGCCACATGATGACCAGGGTGGAACACACCAAAATCAAAACGGCACTGAACCACCAGAATGTCGTTGGGTTCGCCACTGCTCCCGGCACTCCTACAACGGACGTCGCAAGGTAACCTGGTGCCTGCACCAATGTGATCGCAATGGTGAGAAATCGCGTGTACTGATTGATTTTCTTTCTTCCGCTCTCTCCTTCCGCCTGCATTTTCTGAACCGCTGGTACCGCAATGCCAAGCAACTGAACGATAATGGAAGCCGAGATGTAAGGCATGATGCCCAAGGCGAAAATCGATGCACGCGTGAAGGCGCCACCGGTAAAGAGCGACAACAAATCTCCCAATCCTCCTGAACCGGAGGCCGCCAATTGCTCAGCCAACACATCGCTGTTCACGCCCGGAATTACAATAAATGAGCCCACTCGGTACACCAGGATCAGGCCCAAGGTGATGCCCAGCTTCTGGCGCAGTTCTTCGTGATTCCAGATATTCGCGATTTGAGTAAAGAAATTCTTCATCTGAAAAAGGATTATGCTTCTGCAGCTTCGCCTCCCGCTGCTGCGATGGCAGCCTTCGCTGAAGCAGAGAATTTGTGCGCTTGGATGGAAACTCCGGATTTCAACTCACCACGACCGAGAATCTTGACGAGGTCCCGCTTTCCAGCGAGTCCATTTTCCATCAAGTCCGCAACGGTAACGGCTTTGAGTTTTTTACGATCGATGAGCTCCTGAAGGGTGTCCAGGTTGATGCCTTTGTACTCGACGCGGTTCGGGTTGGTGAAACCAAACTTAGGAACACGACGCTGCAATGGTTGCTGGCCACCTTCGAAACCAATTTTTCGGCTGTAACCGGAACGTGACTTCGCACCTTTGTGTCCTCGTGTTGAAGTGCCTCCGTGACCAGATCCTTCACCCCGTCCAACTCGCTTGCGCTGCTTCCGAGAACCATCTGCTGGCTTTAGATTGCTAAGATTCATGGTATGTGCTGGTTATTAAATTATACTTCTTCTACTTGAACCAAGTGAGAAACCTTCCGCACCATTCCCAGAATCTGAGGGGTTGCTTCGTGCTCCACTGGATTGTGCAATTTCTTGATGCCAAGGGCTTGAATAGTAGCCTTTTGACGCTTGGGGCGGTTGATAGCACTCCGCACCTGGGTGATTTTGATTTTTCCCATGATGACTGCGATTAACCGTTGAATACTTTTGAGACTGAAATGCCACGCAAATCAGCAATTTCTTTCGCGCTGCGCAAGGCTTGCAATGCATTGAACGTTGCTTTCACAACGTTGTGCGGATTGCTTGAACCCAATGACTTTGCGAGTACGTCTTTGATGCCCGCGCTCTCGAGTACCGCACGCATCGCTCCACCTGCAATAACGCCTGTACCTGGAGATGCCGGGCGAATCATTACGTGAGCACCTGCGAACTTCATCTCCTGGGCGTGAGGAATGGTTCCTTTCACCAAAGGCACTTCAACCATATTCTTCTTCGCATCCTCGATGCCTTTCTGAATGGATGTAGCTACTTCTCGGCTCTTGCCCAATCCATGTCCCACGCGTCCTTTTTCATCCCCAACTACCATGATGGAGCTGAAGCTGAACGTACGTCCACCTTTGGTGGTTTTGGCGACACGGTTGATACCGACCAAGCGCTCCTTCAAATCGGGATCACCTGTGCGTGACTGCTGTTGCTGATCGCGTCCTTTTCGTTGTTGACGTTGTTCCATCTTTCCTTAGAATTTGAGCCCGCCTTCACGCGCAGCTTCCGCCAGGGTCTTCACCCGGCCATGATACAAGTAACCGTTACGATCGAACACTACCTGTTCGATTCCCGCAGCTTTTGCCTTCTCTGCAATCATCTTTCCGACAGCTGCAGCTTGCTCGACTTTAGCTCCGTTGGCAGCATCCGCTCCCAATGAACCTGCTGCAGCGAGTGTGCGGCCTTCACGGTCATCAATGATTTGGGCGTAAATCTGCTTGTTGCTTCGAAATACTGACAATCGAGGACGCGCAGATGTGCCTTGGATTTTTCCACGAACACGGCGCTTGACGCGATTGCGAGCGAATGTTTTCTTCGTTCCCATTTGAATCGATTATTTAGCTGCGGTCTTACCGGCTTTACGACGAATTTGTTCTCCCGCATAACGCACACCCTTGCCTTTGTATGGCTCAGGCTTACGGAGTGAGCGGATTTTTGCTGCTACTGTTCCGATGAGCTGCTTGTCATGAGACGACAACAGAACATACGGGTTCGCACCTTTCTTGGTATCAGCTTCGAGTTTGATCTCGGCAGGGATGCGCATCACTATCTGATGGCTGTATCCAAGGGCCAAAGTCAAATCTTGTCCTTGGGATGAGGCACGGAATCCAACTCCGACCAACTCGAGCTTGATGCTATATCCTTCGGTCACACCAACAATCATGTTGTTGACCAAGGCACGGTACAATCCGTGCTTCGAGCGATAATCTTTGTGGTCCGATGGACGGGTAAACGTCAATACGTTCTCCTCCAGCTTCATTCCGATTTCAGCGTCGATGGCCTGTTCCAATTCCCCTTTCGGGCCCTTCACTTTGACCAATTGTCCTTCAAGCGTCAGTGAGACGCCGTCGGGTACATTTATGGGTGCTTTTCCTATACGTGACATAATGATGTTCCGTTTTCTAAATCAATAAACCGTGCAAATGACTTCCCCACCGATGTTCATTCGGCGCGCTTCCTTATCCGTCATGAGACCTTTGGATGTTGAAACGATGCAAATGCCGAGGCCATTCAATACACGTGGCAATTCACCTGAACTCGCGTAACGTCGCAAACCGGGTGTCGAAACTCGCTTCAACTCAGAGATAGCTGGTCGCTTGGACTTGCTGTCATAACGCAAAGCAATTTTAATTTTGCCTTGGTACCCTTCTTCATCGAACTTGAAATTCAAAATGTACCCCTTATCGAAAAGGATGCGGGTCATTTCTTTCTTCATGTTCGAGGCCGGTACCTCTACTACCTTGTGCCCTGCCATTTGCGCGTTGCGAATGCGGGTCAAGTAATCTGCTATTGGATCAGTATTCATGATGCTTCAATATCGTAGGTTACCAGCTGGCTTTCTTAACTCCAGGAATTTTTCCTGAGAGTGCCATCTTTCGGAATAAGACACGTGAAATCCCAAACTGCCGCATGTATCCACGAGGGCGTCCCGTGATTTGGCAACGGTTGTGCATTCGCACAGCCGCACTGTTTGGCGGAAGCTTTTGCAACCCTTCCCAATCACCAGCAGCTTTCAATGCTGCTCGCTTTTCAGCGTATCGAGCTACCATTCGAGCTCGCTTGCGCTCACGCGCTTTCATTGATTCCTTAGCCATCTTAGTTCTTTTTGAAAGGGAATCCGAAACTTTCCAAGAGAGCTTTCGCTTCTTCGTCTGTATTCGCCGATGTAACAATTGTAATGTCCATGCCGTTGAAGTGCTTCACTTCATCCAAGTTGATCTCTGGGAAGATCACTTGCTCCTTAATGCCGAAAGTGAAATTGCCACGGCCATCAAAGCCTTTGGCACTCACACCCTGGAAGTCACGCGTTCGGGGCAAGGACACCGCGATCAAACGATCGAGGAAGTCAAACATTCGGTCGCGACGCAATGTGACGCGGCATCCGATTGGCATTCCCTTACGCAATTTAAAGTTCGAAACGTCTTTGGTTGAGATCGTCTTGACGGCTTTCTGGCCAACAATGCGCGACATTTCGTCAGTGGCATACTCCACTACCTTCTTGTCGGCTATTGCCTTGCCCAGACCTTGATTCAAACAAATTTTAGTGATGCTAGGTACCTGCATCACACTCTTGTACTCGAAACGCTCCTTGAGGTTCGGTACAATTTCCTCAGCGTACTGAGTCTGGAGTCGTGGAATGTAGCTCATTACTTCAGCTCCTCATTGGTTTTCTTAGAATAGCGAACGAGTTTTCCATCGTCACCGCGGCGACGACCAACTCGTGTGGCATTTCCTGCGGCATCCACCACCATCACATTCGAGATGTGCATAGCTGCTTCCGCTGACTCAATACCACCCTGCGGGTTCGCAGGCCCGGGCTTCACATGCTTTTTCACCATGTTCACGCCCTCAATTTTGACACGATCGGTTTTCCGATCGACCATGATGACCTTTCCCTGCTTGCCTTTGCTTCCGCCGGCTAGCACTTTTACGGTATCACCTTTTTTGACTTTTAATCGCTTAAACATCTTCGTTTAGATTAAAGCACCTCAGGGGCCAATGAAACAATTTTCATGAAGTCCTTCTCACGGAGTTCACGGGCCACAGGGCCAAAGATCCGAGTTCCTCGCATCTCGCCATTCGCGTTCAACAACACAATTGCGTTGTCATCGAATCGGATGTAAGAGCCATCGGGACGACGAACGGCCTTCTTGGTGCGCACTACGACACCTTTCGATACGGCACCTTTCTTGATGCCACCGTTTGGTGCTGCATGCTTCACGCTCACCACTACGGTGTCGCCGATGCTTGCATATCGCCGGCGTGTACCACCCAACACACGGATGCAAAGGACTTCCTTTGCGCCGCTGTTGTCGGCCACTTTCATGCGGGATTCTTGCTGTATCATCTTTTGATTTCTTTCTCTTTATATCAGTCCAAGGGATTACTTCGCACGCTCTACCACCTCAACCAAGCGCCAGCACTTGCTTTTGCTCAATGGGCGTGTTTCCATGATCCGTACTGTATCGCCAACGTTGCAAGTGTCTGCCTCATCGTGGGCCATAAACTTGCTTGTCTTCTTGACGAATTTCCCGTATTTCACGTGCTTCTCCTTCCGCTCAACAGCAACAACAATGCTCTTGGTCATGGAATTCGAAGTCACAACGCCAATACGCTCTTTCCGCATATTGCGATCCGTGGTGCTAGTTTCAGTGCTCATGAGTTCTTATTGCGTGCGTTCATTTCTGTAAGCAAGCGCGCAACATCGCGCTTTTTGTTCTTCAAGGCCGTTGTAGACTCCAACCCCGCAACGGTGTGGTTGAAGCGCAGCTTGGCGAGCGACTCGCGCTCGGTCTCAATCCGCTCCATCAAATCGGAGTCGGACAGCTGTCGGATTTCTGTCATCTCAATCATCACTGTGCATAATCAGGTCGTACAACAAATTTGCATTTCACGGGCAGCTTTTGTGCTCCGAGTCGCAACGCTTCTTGAGCGGTTTCTGGAGATACTCCATCTACCTCAAACATCAAACGTCCAGGACGCACCGGAGCCACCCAATGGCTGGGAGCACCTTTACCTTTACCCATACGTACTTCCGCAGGCTTCGAGGTGATGGGTTTGTCTGGAAAAATTCGAATCCATACTTGTCCTTCACGTTTCATATAACGGTTGATCGCAATACGAGCGGCCTCAATCTGTCGAGAAGTGATAAATCCCTCTTCCAACGTTTTGATTCCAAACGATCCGTATGCAAGGGTACTTCCGCGATACGCCAATCCGCGTATCCGCCCCTTTTGCATCTTCCTAAACTTGGTTCTTTTCGGCTGTAGCATGACCTAAATCTTCTATCAGTTACGGGTTCGTCGACGTCCTCCGCCTTGACGGCTTGCGTTCCCAGGGCGGCGATCTTTCGACTGCTTCTGAGGTGGAATCGGTGACAAGTCTTTCTTGCCATAAATTTCCCCGCGGCAAATCCAGCACTTGATGCCGATTCGTCCGTAGGTGGTGTGCGCCTCCATCAATGCGTAGTCGATGTCCGCTCGGAATGTGTGCAACGGAATGCGTCCTTCTTTGTATGACTCAGAACGAGCAATCTCCGCGCCATTCACACGCCCAGCGATGTTAATCTTGATGCCTTCAGCACCCAAACGCATCGTGCCAGCGATGGCCATCTTGATGGCGCGTCGGTGTGAAATACGTGCTTCAATTTGTCGCGCAACACTCTCTGCAACCAGCTTGGCATCCAATTCAGGACGCTTGATCTCAAAAATGTTGATTTGCACTTCCTTGCCCGTCAATTTCTTGAGCTCCTCGCGCAACTTATCAACCTCCTGACCTCCCTTGCCAATGATGACACCGGGGCGCGCTGACTTCACGGTAACCGTGACCAACTTGAGCGTGCGCTCAATGATGATGTTCGAAACGCTTGCTTTGCGCAAACGAGCCAAAAGGTATTCGCGGATGCGCTCGTCTTCTACAAGTTTGTCCTTGTAGTCGTTTCCTCCGTACCAGTTCGAATCCCATCCTCGGATGAAACCTAGGCGATTGCCAATCGGATTTGTTTTCTGTCCCATGAATCAGTTTTTGACGGAGTCTACAATGATGGTTACGTGGTTGCTGCGCTTGCGAATGCGGTGTGCGCGACCTTGAGGTGCTGTTTGCAATCGCTTCAGCATTCGGGCGCTATCAACTTTCACTTCGCGGATGATTAAATCCGCTTCCTCTGGTCGGGCGCCTTCATTTTTCGCTTCCCAATTCGCAATGGCTGAGAGCAATAGTTTTTCAAGTCGGTTCGATGCTTCCTGGGGGCTGAATTTCAAGATATTCAACGCTTGAAACACATCCTTCCCTCGGACGCTGTCGGCAACCAAACGCATCTTTCGTGGTGATGTAGGACAATTGTTGAGCTTGGCAATGGCCGTGCTCTTCATTTCCTCTTTGCGCGCGTCAGCGGCAATTCTTTTTCGTTTTCCCATGACGATTAGCGCTTCTTGTCCTTCTTGTCCGCGTGACCACGGAACGTTCGGGTGGGTGAAAATTCTCCAAGTTTGTGGCCAACCATGTTTTCTGTGATGAACACAGGAATGAACTGACGTCCGTTATGGACGGCAATGGTCAGCCCCACAAAGTCAGGGGTAATGGTGCTGGTTCGAGACCAGGTCTTGATCACCGACTTTTTGCCGGATGCATGCACAGCGTCAACTCGTTGATTGAGTTTGTAGTGTACAAATGGGGGTTTCTTAAGTGAACGAGACATGGCTATTACTTCTTCCGACGTTCAATGATATACTTGGAACTATTCTTGCGCGGGTTTCGCGTCTTGTATCCCTTCGCTGGCACTCCTGTGCGCGAGCGTGGGTGTCCTCCTGATGACTTGCCCTCACCACCACCCATCGGGTGATCGACTGGGTTCATGACCACACCACGTACACGGGGACGACGTCCCAACCAACGCGATCGGCCAGCCTTACCTGACACCTGTAAGTTGTGCTCAGAATTGCTTACGCTGCCAATGACAGCCATGCACGTCACGAGGATCATTCGCGTCTCACCGCTAGGCAACTTGATGATGGCATATTTGCCGTCACGTGCGTTCAACTGAGCATACGATCCAGCGCTTCGTGCAATGGATGCTCCTTTGCTTGGGTACAATTCAATGTTGTGAATGACGGTTCCCAGAGGAATGTCCGACAAGTACATTGCGTTTCCTACTTCAGGAGCAGCAGCTTTTCCGCTGTTAATCTTCATGCCGGGCTTCAAGCCTTCTGGCGCGATGATGTAACGCTTCTCTCCATCTGTGTACTCCACGAGGCAGATGCGCGCTGAGCGGTTTGGATCATACTCGACCGTCAAGACAGTCGCTTCCATGTGCTTGTTACGCTTGAAATCAATCAAGCGGTAACGACGCTTGTGTCCACCACCGCGGTAGCGCATGGTCATTTTTCCATCTGCATTACGGCCTCCAGATTTCTTCAGAGAGCGCAACAATGGCTTGTGAGGCTTGTCCGCAGTAATGTCCTCAAACTTGGACAAAACCTTGTGGCGGGTTCCCGGTGTTATGGGGTTGAATTTACGAAGTGCCATGTGATCAGATGTTTTCGTAGAAGTCAATCATTTCTCCTTCAGCCAAGCTTACGATGGCCTTCTTGTATCCTACCGTTCGTCCCTTGACGACACCGGTTTTGGTAAAACGCTGTCGGCTCTTGCCGTCAACACGCAACGTTCGAACCGAAGTGACGTTCACGCCATACTCCTTTTCAATCGCTTTCTTAATCTCCACCTTGTTCGCGCCGTCAGCAACAACAAATCCAAAGGAGTTGTTCTTCTCTGTATCAGCGGTCATCTTTTCGGTGATGAGTGGTTTTATTAAAATCTGCTGCATAACCGATTTTATTTGAGCATTCCTTCTACCACTTTGTGAGCGTCGTCAACAAAGATGAGGGTGTTGCAATTCATGATGTCATAGGTGCTCAGGTCACTGGCTACCATTACCTGGTGCTTCGCAAGGTTCCGGCTGCTCATGTATACTGACTCGTTATGAGACGGCAACACCATAAGCGTTTTGGAATCGGCGAGCTTCAATCCGCTCATCATTCCAACGAAATCCTTGGTCTTCGGCGCATCCATCTTTACTCCGTCGAGAACCATGATGGCTTTCTCCTTCGCCTTGTAGCTCAATGCGCTGCGACGAGCCAATTGCTTCACTTTGTGGTTGAGCTTTTGGGTGTAGTCACGTGGCTCTGGGCCAAACGTTGTTCCTCCGCCGCGAAACAGAGGATTCTTGATGGAACCCGCACGTGCTGTACCTGTACCTTTTTGCTTCTTGATCTTACGCGTTGAACCCGAAACGAGTCCACGGTGCAAGGTGTCATGCGTTCCCTGACGTTGTGCCGCTCGGTAGCGCTTCACATCCAAGTAGATCGCGTGGTCATTCGGCTCAAAGCCAAAAACCGCTTTGTTCAATGTCACCGACTTATCGGTTTTCGAACCTTTCGAATTGTATACGTCTACTTTCATCACGCTTGAGGTTTGCGGATTACAACAGTTGAACCTTTGTGTCCAGGAACGGCACCCTTCACAACCATGACACCATCCTCTGCCAAAATCTTCACGATTTCGAGGTTTTCAATGGTGACCCGGCTGTTTCCCATTTGACCCGCCATGCGCATTCCCTTGAAAACGCGGGCTGGTGTCGACGCGGCTCCAATGGAACCCGGCGCACGCAAACGATTGTGCTGTCCGTGTGTTGCTTGACCGACACCGGCGAAGCCGTGTCGCTTCACAACACCCTGGAAACCTTTTCCTTTGGACTTCCCAACGACTGAGACGTATTCGCCTTCGTTGAAAACGTCTTCCAGCTTGAGCGCATCGCCCGCTTTGACTTCGTCCTTGAATCCTTTGAACTCAACAAGTTTTCGCATCAAGCTCACGCCTGCTCGCTTGAAATGGCCTTGCATTGCCTTGGATGTGCGCTTCTCAGAGCGCTCACCGTAACCGAGTTGGATGGCTGCATAGCCATCTTTCTCGAGGGTACGAACTTGCGTTACGACGCAAGGACCAACTTCTAGAATTGTACATGGAATGTTCTTTCCAGAGGCACTGTAGATGCTGGTCATACCTAACTTCTTCCCTATTAATCCGGGCATGGTTTTAGTGTATTAATTACAATAAATGGTGTACCTGTCAGACCTTGATCTCGACCTCAACTCCACTGGGCAATTCCAGTCTCATCAAGGCGTCGACGGTCTTCGAGGACGAACTATAAATATCTATCAATCGCTTGTAAGCGTTTAATTCAAATTGCTCTCGTGAAGTCTTGTTTACGTGTGGTGAACGCAAGACTGTGTAAATGCGTTGATGCGTTGGCAATGGAACGGGTCCACTGATTACGGCACCAGTAGTCTTTACTGTCTTCACAATTTTCTCCGCCGACTTGTCGACCAAGTTGTGATCGTAGGACTTGAGTTTGATTCTGATTTTTTGAGTCATCTGATTCAATTTGTGCTTTAGCCCTGGGCTTCGGCGATCACTTTTTCTTGGACATGATTGGGTGCACTCGCATAGTGGCTAAAGGACATCGAAGACGTCGCACGACCAGAAGTCAGCGTTCGCAAATCAGTCACATAGCCAAACATTTCTGAGAGAGGCACTTTGGCATTTACAATGGTCTTACCTGCCCGCTCACCTGTGCCCTCGATGAGAGCACGACGCTTGTTCAGGTCGCCAATGACATCTCCCATGTTCTCATCCGGCGTCACAACCTCGAGTTGCATCATCGGCTCAAGAATCTTTGGCTGGCATCCTTTCACTGCTGAACGGTAAGCCATCTTGGCAGCAAGTTCAAATGACAACTGGTCCGAGTCAACCGGGTGGAATGAACCATCCAACAATTCGACACTCATACTATCCATTTGATAACCGGCGAGAACACCGTTTTTCATTGCCTCCTTGAATCCCTTCTGAACCGATGGAACAAATTCCTTCGGTACGTTTCCTCCCTTCACAGAGTTCTTGAATACCAATCCTTCCTCTTCCGGTGTAGGAGAAGGACCAATCTTGATGACGATGTCCGCAAACTTTCCTCGACCACCGGTCTGCTTCTTGTAAACTTCACGGTGATCCGCATGTCCAAAGATTGCTTCCTTGTAATTTACCTGAGGAGCTCCTTGGTTGCATTCAACCTTGAATTCACGACGCAAACGGTCTACCAAAACTTCCAAGTGCAATTCACCCATTCCAGAGATGACCGTCTGGCCTGTCTCCTCGTCTGTACGAACCTGGAATGTTGGATCCTCCTCGGACAATTTCGAAAGTCCGTTGGACAATTTGTCCAAGTCTGCTTGAGACTTTGGTTCCACCGCGATACCGATAACGGGATCTGGGAACGACATGCTTTCCAATACCAATGGAGATCCTTCAGCACATAGCGTATCGCCCGTGCGAATGTCTTTAAAACCTACTACCGCCCCAATGTCACCCGCCTCCAATTCATCGATTGGATTTTGCTTGTTGGAGTGCATCTGGAAAATCCGTGAAATCCGTTCTTTCTTGCCAGACCGCGTGTTGGTGACATACGAACCTGCAGGAAGTGTTCCTGAGTAGGCTCGAACGAAGCACAGTCGACCCACGAAAGGATCTGTAGCGATCTTAAATGCCAGACCTGCGAAAGGCTCCTCTGGATCGGGGTTACGCTGGATCTCGACAGACTCATCGTCTACGTCGGTTCCTGTAATCGCTCCCACGTCATAAGGTGATGGCAAGTAGAGCATCACGGCATCCAGCATGGTCTGAACTCCTTTATTCTTAAACGCTGAACCGCAAAGCAAAGGTGTGATTTGCATGCCAATGGTGGCCTTGCGAATCGCATCAATAATTTCTTCTTCTGTCAGGCTGTTCGGATCCTCGAAATACTTCTCCATCAAGGTGTCGTTCTGCTCAGCAGCCGCCTCGATTAACAAGCCTCTGTATTCCTCAACCGTGTCGACCAAGTCCTCAGGAATCGCAATTTCCTCCCAAGTCATTCCTTTGTCCTCCTCGTTCCAGACGTACGCCTTGTTGCTGATCAAATCCACAACACCACGGAAATCATCTTCGGCCCCTATTGGAACCTGCAACGGAACGGGGCGCGCTCCAAGCATATCCTTGATCATTCCAACAACGTTGAAAAAATCGGCACCCGAACGATCCATCTTGTTAATGAAACCGATTCGTGGCACTTTATACTTATCAGCCAATCCCCAGTTCGTCTCCGACTGTGGCTCAACACCCGAAACAGCACAGAACAATGCAACCGCACCGTCAAGTACACGCAGCGAGCGCTCTACTTCTACTGTAAAGTCAACGTGACCCGGTGTATCAATAATGTTGATCCGGTATTGTTCGTCACGGAAGCTCCAAAAACAGGTTGTCGCAGCTGAAGTGATCGTGATTCCACGTTCTTGCTCCTGCTCCATCCAATCCATCGTCGCAGCACCGTCGTGTACCTCACCAATTTTGTGAGAGATACCGGTGTAATAAAGTACACGCTCCGTCGTGGTTGTTTTACCAGCATCGACGTGAGCCATGATGCCAATATTCCGCGTATAATTGAGGTCTCTTTTAGCCATGATTGTTCGGCGTATTCAATTCGTTGTAATCAGAAACGGAAGTGTGAGAAGGCTTTGTTCGCCTCCGCCATGCGGTGCGTATCCTCCTTTTTCTTGTAAGTACCACCCTCCTCTTTTGCAGCCGCTAACACTTCTGCAGCCAATCGCTCGGCCATTGACTTCTCGTTTCGCTTTCGCGCAAAGCTGATCAACCACTTCATCGCCAAACTCTGCTTCCGCGAGTCACGGATGGGTTGCGGGATCTGGAAGGTTGCACCACCCACACGTCGGCTGCGCACTTCTACCGCAGGAGTTACATTCTCCAGCGCTCGCTTGAATACTTCCAGTCCATTCTCTTCTGTGCGCTCTTGGACTCGGTCCATGGCTTTGTAGAAAATGTCAAATGCAACGCTCTTCTTTCCGTCCAACATCAAGTTGTTCACGAAGCTCGTTACGAGGACACTGTCGAATCGAGGATCCGGCAGGATCAAATGCTTTTTGGCTACTCTCCTTCTCATGATCGATTAACTCTTGGCTTTAGGCCGCTTTGTTCCATACTTTGAACGACGCTGCGTGCGTCCTTCTACACCCGCTGTATCCAATGCACCACGAACAATGTGGTAACGGACACCAGGCAAGTCCTTCACACGACCACCGCGCACCAACACAATGCTGTGCTCTTGCAAGTTGTGGCCTTCACCACCAATGTAGGCGTTGACTTCGTTGCCGTTTGTCAAACGAACACGTGCTACTTTACGCATAGCGGAGTTCGGCTTCTTAGGCGTTGTCGTGTAAACGCGAACGCAAACGCCTCGGCGTTGCGGACAAGAATCCAGTGCGGCGGATTTGCTCGCAACGGACTTTGTAATGCGTCCTTTTCGGATGAGCTGCTGGATGGTGGGCATTCGACCTATCTATCAGATTACGTGTGTACAAAAACTATTTCCCCACATTAAAGGGGGTGCAAAAGTAGCAGATTCTAACTTAAATGCAATACCCAAGCGCTCCTTTTTTCAAGCATGGCCGCCATTTCCGCGTGGAGATTCGGAAATCCATTGAAGCACATGGGGTTTACAGATTCAAAACCCTTTCCAAAACGGCATAAAAACGGGAACTTTTAAACATCCGATTGAAGATGAAGGTTCTATTGCCATCAAAACGCAACACCGTTCTTACCTTAGTTGAGTGGAATTTTTGAATGAATTGAACGAGGCGCAAAAAAGCGCTGCAATGCACACCGATGGACCGCTCATGGTCATCGCTGGAGCAGGGTCTGGAAAGACGCGCGTGCTGACATACCGCATCGCACACCTCATCCAGCGCGGAGTCGATCCTTTTTCAATCCTTGCGCTAACGTTCACAAACAAGGCGGCACGGGAGATGAAGAGCCGGATTGCGGAGGTCATCGGGGAAGGTGAAGCGCGGAACATTTGGATGGGAACCTTTCACAGCATCTTCGCTCGGATTCTTCGCATGGAGTGCGAACGCATCAATTACCTGCGAAATTTCACCATCTATGATACCCAGGACAGCCGGGCGCTGATCAAGGACATCATCAAGGGACTTGGATTGGATGACAAGGTGTACAAACCCGCGAGCATTCAAGGCCGCATTAGCAATGCCAAGAACAACCTCATCGACGCACATGGGTATTCCCAACACACGGAAATCATGTCGGAGGATGCACAAGCAGGTCGCCCCCGAGTGCACGAAGTGTATCGCGCGTATGAAAACCGATGCTTTCGGGCACAAGCGATGGACTTTGACGATTTGCTGTTCAAAATGAACGTGCTGTTACGGGATTTTCCAGACTTGCTTTCCAAGTACCAACACAAGTTTCAATACATCCTTGTCGATGAGTACCAGGACACCAACTTTGCCCAGTACCTGATTATCAAGCAGCTTGCAGCTCTGCGCGAAAACCTCTGTGTTGTGGGAGATGATGCCCAATCCATCTATGGGTTTCGGGGAGCAAACATCCAAAACATTCTCAACTTTAAAAAGGACTACCCAGATTACAGCCTGTACAAACTGGAACAGAATTACCGCTCCACACAAAATATTGTCAACGCGGCGAATAGTGTCATTGCCAAGAACAAAGACCAAATTGAAAAAGTGGTCTGGACTTCCAATGAAGCCGGGGACCGCATCAATGTGCACCGCTGCTACAGCGACAATGAAGAAGGCCGATGGGTAGCTACCCAGATTTTTGATTTGCACAACCAGAGTCAGGTGCATTGGCGCAACGCCGCCATTTTGTACCGGACAAATGCCCAATCGAGGGCGTTTGAAGAAAGCTTGCGGAAACTCAATGTCCCGTACCGAATCTTTGGCGGCCTTTCGTTTTACCAGCGCAAAGAAATCAAGGACCTCATCGCCTACTTCCGACTCACCGCGAACTTTCAAGATGATGAGGCGTTGAAGCGGGTTATTAATTATCCAGCAAGGGGCATCGGCAAAACCACCATGGACCGATTGTTAGTCGAATCCACCGAGCGGGATGTGAGCCTTTGGGATTTGGTCGCGGATGAATTGACACCGCCCACCTCAGTCAAGGGAGCGAGCCTCAAAAAAGCAATCGACTTCACCCAGATGATTCGAGGTTTTCGAGCGGAAATGGAGTCCAAAGACGCCCACGACTTAGGCATGCACATCGCAAAGCACACCGGCTTGGTCCATCAACTTTACCAGGACAAAACGCCGGAAGGGGTTGCGCGTTACGACAACATGCAAGAATTGCTAAACGGGATGAAATCTTTCGTTGAACAAGCACGTGAGAGCGAACCCGACAACTTGCCCACCATGGGTGATTTCCTTTTGGATGTAGCCTTGCTCACAGATGCCGATCAAGATGACGGCGATGACAACAAAGTCAGCCTCATGACCATTCATGCTGCCAAAGGACTTGAATTTGGTCATGTCCATGTCGTGGGTCTCGAAGAAGAATTGTTCCCTTCCACCATGGCACTGCAGTCGCGCTCTGAGTTGGAAGAAGAACGGAGATTGTTCTACGTTGCCGTCACCCGAGCGAAAAAAACATGCGCCCTCAGTTACGCATTGACGCGGTACAAATGGGGCCAGCTCATCCAAGCCGAACCGAGTCGGTTCATTGAAGAGATTGACCCCGAATGCGTGACCATGCCGTCTGCTCAATCCAGCAAGCCGAATCCATTCGCTGGAGGAGCGGATTTCGAGCAGCCACGGCACTAATGGAAATC
>CAXDQP010000002.1:0-27547 GCA_963991335.1 uncultured Flavobacteriales bacterium | reverse complement strand
GGTCATGGTGGGCCTCCGCCCGTTAAGATGATGAATAGATGGTTTACGAAGTACTTATTTGAAATAGAAAACGGCGTTGAAAATGATGCAAAAGCCTGGATTGTTAGGGAGCGAGACTCCCAAGACCAACCTACCGCCTATGAAGACTTTCCTAACCCATCTGCGGAATCAGTAATACTCTTTCTACAAAAAGGGGGTAACGACGCAGGAACACTCAGCAGTAAGAGAAGTAGCAAAGAAAAAGAATCACTTATCGATAACGCGAATTATTCCGGCGAATACCTCGCAAGGGCAAAGAGTTCCAATCACCGCTTATTGTATACTACACCAATCCTGTCACAGGATCTACATCTTTCCGGTACTGTATCGACCGAAATCAAAATGGCAAGTTCGAAACCTGCCGCAAATCTTTCTGTTTGGCTCGTTGCCTTACCCTGGGAAGACCACAAAAATGCTGAGATTTACGATAATATCATTACTCGAGGATGGGCTGACCCTCAAAATTCAAAATCGCTCACAGAAAGTAAACCTCTTGATCCAGAGAACTTTTATACCCTTAATTTCGACTTACAACCGGACGACCAAATCATTCCCGCAGGCCAACAAATAGGTCTAATGATTTTCTCCAGCGACCAAGAATTCACACTGCATCCTGAGCCTGGCACTATACTCACCTTAGATCTTAAAGATACAAAAATCATGCTCCCCATAGTGGGTGGAGTTAGTGCCTTGCGAAAAGCACTAGAATAATACATCTGTACATAGTAATCGATATGAGACAACTACTAACGATACCTGTCCGCAGATTTTTGAGCACTGCTTTTATTATCATTTTGATTGTACTGAGCTCACCATGCGCTGTAAGGAGTCATTTAAAGTGCTTCCTTGAAAGTAAGCAAACGGAAGTGTTTAATAGTTCCAAAACCAATGCCGACGCAATCACAAAGCGTCCTAGACAAATCTAAACATGACAAATTTAACATTAATCCACCACTCTAGTCCAATTCAATAAATGGTGGTAACCATCGTGATGAGAGGGCAACACCCCCTTAAACAATAGACTATCTTGTCTAAACACCCACAGCAGACTAGGGTTTTGTTCTTCAATAAGTACATCACCGTTAGGTAACTGCTCAAACAAACCCTCTGTAAACGTATACACGCTGTTTTGCCCATAGGCCTCCTTATTTGGCGCGGTGAATGTATTAGAGACGAGATCGTAATATTTGATATGTGAAGAATACGTCGGGTATTTTAGAAGAATCGGCTCCTTGCTTCGTCCTCCATCCTCTTTAAATCTTTTAGTTGGTGCATTATTATTAAAAAGTGCGATGGTTTGTCCGTCAATAATGTCCACATCGTGCTGACTTGTAAAAGAACCTTCTATTACGCGAACGATACTGTCATTTGACGGCCTGTAATGTAGAATGACGGAAGAAGTTCTAAAACTTAAAAACACGTCCCCCGCCAGCATATATTCACTTGATTCCAAAACTGGCTCTACATCATTCAAGTGAATGGGATCATCAACCACTACACTTTTAATGATGAGGTGTTCTAATCCATGATCTAGTAGCAGCTCGGCCATCGAACGCTTAAAAAGTAGCGCTCCTGTTTCCGTATCTAACTGAGCGATATAGTTATCTAAAAAATGGTATTTCATTCCTCCCATTTCATACTGTACACCATTTGATGGGTGAGAAGATTTTGATAAATCATAAGCGCAAACCCACATAGTTTCGCCAATACCCGCATTCATTGAATGATGGTGACCAATTTCTTTTTGATGCCAAAGTTGCTCACCCTCAGCATTCATGCAATAAATACCGTCATACCCATTTGTAGCGTATGCGATACGGTCATTAGAGAGCAAAAGTGGATGCATGATTCGATGGTGCGGCTTCAAGCCTCCTTTTACTTCCCATGATTTTTTAACGGACTTCGTCTTTAAATTTCGGATCTCTATTGCTCTATTTCCATCTTCGTTCGAATAGCTAACCAATACATTGATGTCGTAGTCTAATCTATTTACAGGCGTAAATGCGGGGTGTGTTGGTACGAAGGTTCCTGGTAGCTTTTCCACCTCCTCCGCGACCTGCGTGACCAAATCAGGGAATGATGTTAGCGTAACTAAGAACTTTCCCCATAATCCGTGGGCTTTACCTGGAATTCCATGTTTTCGGACACTCCAACCATAAAAGGAAAGTAGAGCAAGAACGATAATTACGGACGTGATGCCGTTTAGCAGTTTAGATCTCATGGCTTTACTTTATCAAATGTATGGCCTTTCGTTGCATTATGGGTCGGCCGCTAGTGTAAAGGTTTGATGCTTCGACCTCCAAGAAATACACACCAGAGGCAGCATGTTTGCCATTAATTTTTCCATCCCAAAAGAGATCCTTCTGTTCCGTTTCAAAGACCAATTGACCCCAACGGTTATATATTCTTTGCAGCAATCGATCTGTATTAGTCGACTGTATCTCGAGTACATCGTTTATCATATCCCCGTTAGGTGTAAAAAAATTGGGCACTGTTATGGTAGGGTAAAATGCGATCTGCCTACAAAGTGAATCCACACAACCATCCGCGGTGTATAGGTAGACACAGACCGTCTGAGGCTCTGGGGAAAGCGAAACGGGGTTCCAACCGTGCGCCATCTGGGAAGGCAGTATACCAGGCTCATTCAGGTTTCCAGAGCCATGAGAAATGTACAAACTATCCAAACCTCGAGAACCTGCATACGATTCAAAATGCGCACCCAATCCAATAACTTCGTTAGGATCTAATACTAAAATGCCATTTGTAAAATACTTTCCATCGTTGCTAATCACCAAGCTATCAAGCTTTCTCGAATATCCAACACGCATTACTGGTAATGCCACGCTATCTGTACACCCTTCGTTTGAAGAGGTTAAAAGATATCCGGAGTAGTCGCCTGAATCGCTCAAGCAATGCGAAAATGTTTTAGCAGTATCCACGATTCCGTTACTAAGCACCCATTGGTAATTTAATAGTCCAGACGAATCCATAGTATTATTCATCGTGAAACATAGACTATCACAAGCAAATAGTGATGACGTATCCAATAGAATCTGCGCATCACTTTTTGGTGCAACCCACACTGTATCATAGGATTCGCAGGTATATTGGAAACTGATATCATCAATACCGAAATCATTCCCAGACAATACAGCACTAGTCGTTACTAGGTTTAGAATGGCACTACCAGAAGCAGGAACTGTAAACGTTCTAGAGGTTTGTGACCAGACTCCTGAGGAGTTAGGGGTGCTCGCTGCATTTCCAATATTCGTTCCAGCAAGCTTGAGTTGCAATGATCCCGCAGGCGTTACAAAAGTTAACATCCACCATTTTACTGTTACCTGAACCCCAGGGGGAAAGCTTACATTCTGCCGCCATAAAATTTTATTACCACCGGTAGAGCCATTGACAAGCAAGTAGTTACCAGTACCAGTAGTATGGTCGCCCCAACTACCAAAGTTGGGATGTACAGCGTTAGGATTAGGCCCTACAGCATAGGTGCCTTCGTTCCATATCGATGTCGCATTGTAGGTGTAATTCGTAAGAAAACCGCTATTGCCATTAGAGAAGTTTCCATTCGTTGCCATTTGGGAAACCTGGCTTATGCCTTTAACTAAAACATAGGAAGACGTATCGGAGAGTATAACGTAAGGTGAAGCACAAGTATCACAGCTTAAAGTAGCATCGTGTGACCATTCATAGGTATTCGACCCGTTTGCCGATAAGAATATCGTATCACCAATACAGGCTGTCAATGTATCTGCATTTGCACTTACCGAACAGTTTTGTCCCTCAGCAGCAAGAAACAGCAGGAGTAAAACAAGAATAAGCCTAGTCTTCAACATATTGTGAAAATTACAAATTCTAAAGCGATATAGAATGTAATTTTTCGCAAGCACCATTGGATTTTCAAAACTCAATAAAAATATTCTCAATACCCCTTGTTTAGAATCATTCTAAATCACTTTTTTTAGGTGATTGTGGCTTTTTGAATTCGGTGCGAATTTTGCCCCATGAAACGAAGTAACCCTTACTTTTCTTTTTCGCATTGCTTTTTTGATTGCCTTTATGGGCTCAATCTCGAGCCTATCCAGGGCACAAATGAGCCATGCGCAACAGATGGAGAACGAATCCTTGAACTTGATGATTCAGCAATGGCATTCCTTGCCAGAGGCCTCGGTACAAACCATCGGTTTGGCGGCAGGAGCAAAAGGAGTGGATGAGGTGCCTGGGGCACTGCATATCATTGGTCAAGAAGAATTGGAGCGTTATTCATACACGGATCCGCTGCGTGTTTTGCGCACTGTGAGTGGAGTCAACATCCAAGAAGAGGATGGTTATGGTTTGCGGCCCAATATTGGAATGCGTGGTTCAGGCACGGAGTGGAATGCGCGCATCACCATCATGGAAGATGGCATCCTCATGGCTCCAGCCGCTTATTTCTTTCCAAGCATTGCTCGAATGCAGTCGATTGAGGTGCTCAAAGGCAGCAGCCAGATTGCATTTGGTCCACAGACTGCAGGCGGTGCAATCAACTTGGTAACAACGGGCTTTGACGATGTTTCTTCAGGTGGAATGGTTCGATACGAGGCGAGTGGTTTTGGAGGATTTCTTGAACATGCCCGCGTCACCCAAAAATGGGATTCGAAGCATGGATCATGGGGCGTCATGGCAGAAGGAATGCGTTTAGGGAGCGATGGATTCAAATCCCTGCCCAACGGGGGCTCAACAGGATTCGATAAGTCAGATCGAATGTTCAAGATGCGTTGGAAGTCAAAGGAATCGGCGCGATCTCCTCAAAGCATTCAGTTCAAATGGAGTGAGACGGAGGAATCCAGCAATGAGACCTATGCGGGTCTGTCAGAGGAGGATTTCAGTGAAGATCCATACCAGCGGTACAATGCAAGTGCCAATGATTTGATGAAATCATCACAATCACAAGCCGTTCTTACGCATGAATTGCAGATCACGAAAAATTGGTCGGTGAAAACAGACATCTACCAAACGAATTTTGAGCGAAACTGGTACAAACTCGATCGCGCGAAGGATTCACTGGGGCAGTCGATTTCCCTTCAAAGTCTCATCGATGATATGAGTCAGAATCTGTTGCAGGCCGATACTCCAGAAGGATTCTTGCTTCAAATGAAAGCAAACAATCGCGCTTATGAGGCGAAGGGGATACAGCACCGCGGATCCATTTAGTTGCCTCGTGAATGGGGTCAGGTGGTCTATGGAGTTCGATGGCACGAGGACTATGCCGATCGTTTCCACTGGCGCGACGGTTACCAACTCGTGGATGGCGAGATGCAGCTAACAGACGCAGGTGCTCCAGGCACTGCGGGCAATCGAATCGATCGTGCTCAGGCATTGGCCTCTTTTGTGCGAGGAACCATTTGCACCGGAAAACTCACGTGGACTCCAGTGCTGAGAATGGAAAACATGGAAATGGGTCGAACTGATTGGGGCTCTTCAGACTTGGATCGTGTCGGCTCAACGCCCTCTGTGCGGACCAATCCGCTGACCGTGTGGCTTCCGGGATTGGGCTTGAATTATGCAATCTCTGAATCCGCACACATCTTCAGTGGAGTGCACAAAGGCTTCATTCCTCCAGGATCAAATGATGAAACCACTGCAGAGACTAGCATCAATGCAGAATTGGGTTTTCGATTTGACGGAGGGTTTTGGTCGGGTCAAGCTGTGGCATTCAACAACATCTATCAAAATTTGTTAGGGGCAGATTTAGCGGCAACAGGTGGTCTGTGTTCGGGTGATTTATTCAATGATGGTATTGCCCGTACACAGGGTTTTGAGCTAGAAGCTGCTTGCAATGCGTTTGCAGCTGATTCCAAATGGGCCATGCCGATACGATTGTCATACACTTATACAAATGCCCAATTCATTTCCGCTTTTGAGAGTGAGTATGATCCATGGGATGTTGTAGTGGATGGCGATTACATGCCATACTTGTCGCCACATCAACTGAGCTTGCAAGTTGCCATGCAAAATGAAAAGTGGTCTCAGGAAACAAATACCCGCTATGTTGCCGCCATGCGAACTTCGGCAGGACAAGGGTCAATCACCCTCCAAGAGGCTACCGATGAATCCATCATTTTGGACGCGGTAGTTCGTTGCGAATTGCGCCCAGACCTGCAGTGGCACGTGGGCATGAACAACGTCTTTGATTCAGTATTCGTGGTGGCGCGTCGTCCTGCGGGAATTCGAGCTGGAATGCCCCGTCTGCTGAGAACCGGCCTGCGGTTTACCTTCTAATTGTTCTTCCGATTCCTGCGGTCCTTTTCCCTTCGGATCAGTTCCAGCTCTCGGGAGGTTTGTCCGGCCACTGAGGTGTTTTCCTCTGCCCGTCGGATGAGGTAAGGAATGGTCTCTGCAATGGGGCCATAAGGAACGTACTTCGCAACTTGGTAATTGGCACAGGCCAGATTAAAGCTGATGGGATCACTCATGCCGAGCAACTGGGCGAACCAAACTCGCTTGTCGTTGCGAGCGATTCCCCGTTTATCCATGTTCTGACACAATAGTGCGTTGCTGTTTTCATTGTGACTGCCCGCGCACAGAGAAACGTGATTGAGGTGCGCTACGCACCACTCCAGAGCAGCATCAAAATCACGGTCGGTTGCATCTTTATCTGGTTGAATGGGAGAAGGGTAGCCGAGTGACAATGCTCTTTCCCGTTCTTTTTCCATGTATGCGCCTCTGACGAGCTTGACTCCCACCTTGAACCCTTCAGTCTTCGCTGCTTCGGTCAATTTTTTCAAGTAATCCAGCCGGTCGGTGCGGTACAATTGCACGGTGTTGTACACGATGGTCTCTTTGCGATTCCACCTGCGCATAGCCGATTCAGCCAATGCATCTATGGTCGGCTGGATCCAGCTCTCTTCTGCATCGATAAAGACAGGTTTTCCTATTCGGGCGGAATGTTTGCAAAGCTCATAAAAACGAGCTTGAACACGCTCCCAAGCCTCTTTTTCATGCAGGCTCAAGCCGGTAATTACAGACTCAATTTTCGCCAGTGGCTGCAAGGTAGCCCCGACCTTCTCCAGCAAGTTGGTGGATGCAAGACCGCTCACTTTAAAGACCGAAAATGCATGCCGATTGTCGCCTTCCGTTGCCTGAATGGCACGCATGATTTCTGCCTGCGTTCGGTCCCACTCGGCCTCAGAATCTTTTCCTTCAGCACTGTAGTCAAGGATGGTTTTCACATCGCTGCTTGCCAAACTGGAAATAGTGGATTCGCACCCTGCAATGGTTTCGCCGCCGCAAAAATGGCTGTAGACCGTGGGACGAATCGCCCAGGCAACTGGGATACGAAGTGCCAAAGCAAGATTCATGAGTACTTTGCCCAGCTTGACCAAAGTGGGGTTTCCGACCGTGTTGAAGAGCACGAGCGCCTTTTTCAATTGCCTTGAATTCAGGTGTGCAAATGCCTGTTCCGTATTCTCAAAATCCGGGAGATTTCCAGCTTGGTTTGGGGTGCGTTCGGTTGGGCTCATTTTCGTTGGACGGAACGTTGTCCGAGGATGCAAATATACGGAGGCTTCTCTCGCGCACCCACGATGCCCATCCCAGGCACCTCGAGGTAGAATGGTCCTTCACTTGGTGCTATATTCGTGGACATCATTCATCGAATTCAATTGACCATGTCACCTTGTTCCACTTATATCCAAGAGAATCGAGACCGATTCCTCAACGAGTTGTTTGATTTGTTGCGCATTCCCTCTGTATCAGCGGACCCAGCATTCGCGGGAGACGTGAACAAATGTGCAGAATCTGTAGCGGAGCATCTGCGTGCCGCTGGCGCGGAGGGAGTAGAAATCATTCCTACTGGGGGTTACCCGGTTGTGTATGGCGAAAAAATTATAGGTCCAGATGCCCCAACCGTTTTGGTCTACGGGCACTACGATGTTCAGCCTGCTGACCCATTGGAACTCTGGGATTCTCCTGCATTTGAGCCGGTCATTAAAACGACAGATTTGCATCCCGAAGGAGCTATTTTTGCTCGCGGAGCTTGCGACGATAAAGGGCAAATGTTCATGCACATAAAGGCCTTAGAGGCAATGGTCCAGGCGGATGCTTTGCACTGCAATGTTAAGTTCATGATTGAAGGAGAAGAGGAAGTGGGATCCGCTCATTTGGAACCATTTCTCGAAGAGCACCGCGAAAAGTTGGCGGCAGATATCGTTTTGGTCAGCGATACAGGAATCATTGCCAATGACATCCCATCCATCACCGTTGGTCTTCGTGGATTGAGCTATGTGGAGGTGGAGGTGACGGGCCCCAATCGGGACTTGCACAGCGGCCTCTATGGCGGTGCAGCGCCCAACCCCATCAACATCCTATGTGAAATGATAGCTTCATTGAAGGATGAAGATCAACGAATCATGGTCGAAGGCTTCTACGATGATGTCGTCGAATTGAGTGCTTCGGAGCGAGCGGCTATGGCAGAGGCTCCGTTCAATGAAGAAGAATACAAATCCAGCATCGCCATTGGTGCGGTGGAGGGAGAGAAAGGATATTCAGCTCCAGAACGAATGAGCATCCGGCCCACGCTGGATGTGAACGGCATCTGGGGTGGTTATACGGGAGACGGAGCCAAGACGGTCATTGCCAGCACAGCATCGGCCAAAATCTCTATGCGGTTGGTCCCAAACCAGAGCCCAGAAACGATTACGGCGTTGTTCGAGAAACACTTCAATGCCATTGCCCCACCATCAGTTTCGGTAAAAATCACTCCCATGCATGGTGGACAGCCGGCTGTAACACCGACAGATTCGACAGCATACAGGGCGGCTTCTGCTGCCATGGAAAGTTCGTTTGGCCGAAAACCGGTGCCATTCCGAGGAGGAGGATCGATTCCAATCGTTGCCAGTTTTGAGCAGATCTTGGGATTGAAAACCGTGCTCATGGGATTCGGCTTGGACAGCGACGCCATTCACTCGCCCAATGAGCATTATGGTGTTTTCAATTACTTCAAGGGAATCGAGACCATTCCGCTTTTTCATGAGAACTTCGCTCGCCTCAGTAAGCAAGGATGAGCCAGCCGGTTTGTATAACCATGGCGATACTTTCGACCATTTTACTTGCGGGATGTACCGTGGTAAAACCGTTAGAAGTTTCCGGTGTCGAAGGACTGGAAGACATCCGCATCGGGCGCGATGGCTTGGAAGGAACGTGTACGGTCGTCTTTAACAATCCCAACGCATTTGCCATTCAGGCCAAAGGAGCCGACGTGGACGTTTACGTCAACGACAACAAGGTAGGGCGTGTTTCTTTGCCGCAGGCTCAAAATATCCCTCAAGGCCAAGGAGGAGAATTGCAGTTGGCGTTCGAGACGGAGCCTGGTGCATTGCTTCAAAAAATTGAAGCCAACATGATGAATATCCTACTGGGTGAAAAAGTGAAATAAAGGTTCAAAGGACACGTGAAAGCGAGTGCAAATGGGATTGGCCTGTCTGTTCCGGTAGAGGCCGAACAAAACGTAAAAATTCAATTGTGATGAAAATCAACATTCACGCCTGCTTATTGGCTGCAATCGCGCTTCTTTTTGCGCCGTCCATTCAAAGCCAAGATGTTCAGTCCCTCATGGATGAGATGAACGTACGGCACATTGGTCCGGGTGCGATGAGTGGCCGTGTCACCACCATTGACGTCCAACGGAATCGTCCGGAGGTCATATACATCGGCACGGCGAGCGGTGGGTTGTGGCGCAGCGAATCGGCGGGGGTCCAATGGGAAGCCTTGTTCGATGAGCAATCGACGCAAAGCATTGGTGCTTTGGCCTTGGCGCCATCGAATCCCGATGTGATTTGGGTGGGCACCGGCGAGGGCAATCCGCGCAATTCCCATTCGAGCGGACGCGGTGTTTACCGGAGCATTGATGGGGGGACAACCTGGGAGTTGATGGGATTGGAAGGGACTCGGAACATTCACCGCATTATTATTCATCCGGAAGACCCTGAAACCGTTTGGATAGGTGCCATCGGCACTGCGTGGGGTGACAGCGAAGATCGAGGGGTTTACAAAACCACCGATGGAGGAAAGACGTGGGAGCATCAATTGTACATCGATGAGCGCACCGGCGTGGCGGATATGATCATTGATCCATCCAACCCAAATAAGCTTTTGGTTGCCATGTGGTCGCACCGCAGGGAGCCTTGGTTTTTCACGAGTGGCGGAGATGGAAGCGGCCTTTATGTGACCCACAATGGTGGTGAAGATTGGAAGCAATACACAGAGGATGACGGCCTTCCTGCAGGTGAATTGGGCCGCATGGGACTGACCATTAGTCCTGCAAATCCGGATGTTATCTACGCATTGATTGAATCTCAGTCAACGGCCTTGTACCACAGCACCGATGGTGGGGTCTCGTGGAATATGCTTCAAGGGGATCAAGTAGGAAACCGACCGTTCTACTACGCAGATATTTATGCCGATCCGTCAGATGAACGTCGTTTGTTCAATCTGTATTCCATGGTAGACATGAGTGAGGATGGTGGCCGAACGTTCCGCACGATACTCCCTTATAGCGGGGTTCATCCCGACCACCATGCTTTTTATATCCACCCCGATGATCCGAATTACCTCATTGACGGTAACGACGGTGGGCTGAACATCAGCCGAGATGGAGGAAAGACGTGGTCGTTCATCAACAACTTGCCGCTCGGCCAATTTTACCACATCTCCGTGGACATGGCCCTTCCGTATCGCATTTACGGCGGCATGCAGGACAACGGATCAGGGGTGGGGCCGAGTGAGGCTTGGCAGTCTGGAGGGATCCGCAACAGCGATTGGCAAGAGATCCTCTTCGGGGATGGATTTGACGTACTGCCTGCTACCAATGATTTGAATACCGCTTATGCGATGTACCAAGGCGGATCCCTTTCGCGTGTCAATCTTGTCACGGGTGACCAAACAGGTGTTCAGCCCGTACAGCCGGATACCGTTCCCTTGCGATTTGCCTGGAATGCGGCGGTCGCTGCGGATCCTTTTGAGACCGATGGCATTTATTTTGGTTCGCAGTACGTGCACCACAGCCGGGACAAAGGCAACAGCTGGGAAGTCATCAGCCCGGATTTGACCACGGATGATCCCGAAAAACAGAATCAAGCAGAGTCCGGCGGTCTTACCATCGACGCTACTCAACCGGAAAACCACTGCACCATTTTAAGCATCGCACCGATCCCACAGCGCTCCGGTGAAATTTGGGGTGGAACCGATCACGGACGATTGCAGCACACCCGAGATGGGGGAGCCACATGGGTGGATCATGCTTTGGAGATTAAGCGGTTTCCCCTCGGCGCATGGATTCCACAAATTCATGTCAGTGCCCATGATCCCGACGAGGTATACGTAGTGGTCAATGATTATCGCAGAAATGATTGGCAGCCTTACCTGTACCGCACCACTGATGGAGGAGAGACTTGGGTGCGCTTGGTCCTGGACGGCGGGGAGGTCACTGGGCATTGTCTGAGTGTTGCACAAGACCCGGTTGCATCATCCCTTTTGTTTTTGGGCACAGAAGAAGGATTGTTCGTGAGTTTTGATCGTGGGACGAATTGGAACCGCTGGACGAAGGACATTCCTTCCGTGCCGGTTCGTGACATGGTGATTCACCCCCGCGACGGTGATTTGATCCTTGGAACCTTTGGCCGAGCAGCCTATGTCATTGATGATTTAGCTCCGCTTCGCGCCCTAGCGAAAGATGGCAATGCGATGTTTGACAGAACCTTGGGTGTTTTTGAGGTGGCAGATGCGTACCAAGTCAATTACCGTCGTCCATTGGGCGCGCGATTTACTGCGGATCACGATTGGGAAGGTGAAAACCGCCGCAGCGGTGCTCGCATTCAATATTTTGTTCATCCAGATTCTGCGGAGGCATATGGCAAGGATAAACTCCTTTGGGCCGTGCTGGATGCTCAAGGCGATACGATTCGAAATGGGGGCAAAGACGCTGAAGGCGGTCTGCAGTCGATGTGGTGGCGATTTGATTCCAATGGCATGCCATGGCCGGGCCGTGAAATTCAGAAAAAACAGAAGTTTCCATCGGGTGGGGGACCGGAAGTCCTTCCAGGGGAATACCGCATTGCCATGAGCATGGGAGATCATTCATCCAATGTGACTTTTGAAGTAAAGTCGGACCCACGGGTGCCTTTCGATGCTGCAGCGCACCAACAACGTTCCTTGCATCGGAAGCTGGTGCTGGAGGAAGTGGAGCCAATTGTCGAAGCGATGGATCAGATTCAACGAGCGCTTGCCACCATTGATGTGGTCAAACAGGAGTTGAAGTGGCTGCCTGATTCGGTAAAAGAAGAGACCAAAACCTTGACTGATTCGTTGAAAACAGCCTTGCTCGAAGTGGAAGAATTGTACACGGAACCGCGCGACGCGAAGGGAACGGGAAGCGTCACGGAACGATTGAGTTCAGTGATGTGGGATGCATTTTCAATCAATGGGGGTGACATGGCCCCTGGCAGCAATGCAATACGTGCTTTGAAGCGGCTGCAAGAGGGCGGTGCGGCCTTTACTGCCGCTGTTGATGAACTGATGTCAGGCCTTTGGGGGGATTGGCTTGAGTCTGTGGAATCGATTGATCGCTCGCCTGGAACGCTTTTTGAGGCCTCCGGACAACAAGAGTGAACGCAGTACTCAGCCCAAGGAGAGCGTTACCATCCATTGGATGGCCATGTTCATCATGAAATTGTTCCATCGTTGAACGGGCTGATTGGGTCGCTCACTAATGGGGATAAGGCTCTGTGAGAGGCGCACCTGCGCAAGGACCAAAGGGCTGAATTTCCAACCTGCGACAGCCACTGCTCCTAAATCGACAGGGCGCAATTCGAGGTAGGTCAATTCGGAGAATCCGTTGCCATAAAAATCTTCTTCTCCTTGCATGAGAATGCTCGGTTGAACGCCCACACCAAGCCACCAGTCTCTTGTGTCCCAAACACGCATGAGGGGCAGGTCAATGTAGGTGAATCGGTAACTCCACGTCGTGTAATCGCCATTTTTGGGATCGGGAACGCGTCGGCTTCCTTTTTGCGTCAAGAACATGCCGAATCGAACACCGGCCTTGGGATTCCGCCGCATATCAACGGAGGCTCCAACCGTGTAACCGAATTTATTGAAACCTGAAATTTGATCTCCGTGCACCTGTGTCGTCGACAAACCGCCATGAAGGCTTGCTCCAAATCGCAGTGGTTCTTCCTGAGCTTCAACGGTCAACAGCGAAGCCGAAAAGCACCAGATGAACCCCAGAATGATCCGGTTTGAGTGGAACGGTTTCACTATCAGGGGTGGATTTCCAAGGAATTTAAGACATAGCCATCACCGTCGGTCAAAACGGCCAACACGGTGGAGTTCTCTAATATCCAGGTTGGGTTCCACTCGAAGGTGACCGACTGCATTGCGACATCTCCTGCCTCAGCTCCTTGGGCCACATTCCCAAACCTTTGCCCCAAAGCACCATGCACTGATCCACGTAAAACATGTTTGAATTCATATTCAGGAACCACGGCAGGATCCGATGAGTAGTCGAGTTGGTAATCAATGATGTCGGATTCCAAGACGAGCCAAGCCAGCTGGATCGGCCCCTCGATGGCTTCATAAAACGTTCCATGCACGTGCATGTTCAGGTGCTCATTTGCGGCTTCCCAACTATATTCTGCTTCAAGCGCGACGCGAGGCGTTTTGGCAAGTTCCTCGGTGACTTTGTCATTCCATTGGGCTGGAGCCCAGAAAGCACCTGTGCCGTCTACCCGATTGACACGGCCCAACGGATTGGCTTGGAAATCGAGCTGGTCCCAATAAACATCGCCTTCTTCTGTAGTCCAGTCCGTGTCAAAGTGGTCGTCGTCGGTATTGGCTAGATCTCCTGCATGAATTGCCATGACCGAGACCAATCCTTCATAGGCTTCCGCGAGGTCTTCGGCAATGATTGCAGCGGCAGGGCAGTTGCCGCATTGGTGCGCAGTGAAGTCTTCAATCAGCACGCGTTGCTGAGCGGAGCTCGCTGGCAGCGCGTCAAATGTTGGTGCTGGTCCATACAAGGCTTCGAGGTAATTCGTAGTAACTGGAATAACGGGGTCTTCAATGACATCGCAAGCGCCCAGGAGCACCACATAGGCCAATGCTGCAATTGGCAGAACAGATGACTTTTTGCTCTTCATGATTTGATCAGACGCTGCGATATGATGCCATGTGCTCCATGCACTGAGATGATGTAGAGGCCAGACTCGATCGAACCAATAGGCAAAGAAAGTGTTCCTCGGTGGTTGGGTTGAGGCCATGATTGAATCAATGCTCCTGTGCTGCTGTGAAGGTCTATTCGCACTTCATTGCCTGTGAGCCCTGTCAATTGCACGGTATTTTCTTGGTTCAACGGGTTGGGGAAAAGGGCGAATTGTGCAGTGCCAACGTCGCCGTCAACATTCATGTTTACCTCATTGACAGAAAACCCTTTGTCCAGTTGGTTCCAGTTTCCGCTGTTGTTGAGGGTGAAAATATTATTGGTTTCAAATCCGCCTTCATTGTAGGTGGAGAAGGAGCAGCTGAGGTCGCCACCATTGCCTGTGAGGTCAAACAAATTGAAGGAAAAGCATCCCAAAGATTCAAGATTGACCCACCAGTTGTAGTCGGTATTGCTGTCAGCCATGTCGCCGAAGGCAATGCCTGCAATCTCATCCCCGTTGAGGTCCGTGATGGACCATCGATTGTCGCCAGGCATGTTGTCGGTGGTGATTTGAACACGCACGAGAGAAGTTGCGGTTTCTTGGCTGAGGTTCATCGTGGCGGAGACACTGTTGTTGCCTTCGTAACCATCTTCTGAAGTGACTTCAATGCTGAACATGGAAGTTGTGGGGAATATGGCTTCTCCGATGCTTACCGTCTCCATTTCGTAGGTGTCTAAGTAACCGGACCATTCATAGGTAAGAAGTTCTGTACCGAACAAGGTTGTTGCTTCGAGTGTGCAGGAAGTCAGGGGTTCTGTGCCATTGTTGATGAGCTTCACCCCCAGTTCGATTGGTGTGTCAGGGCATGTTCGCACCGAACCTACGTAGTCAATGAGTCCAACATCTTGTGGCAATGTAGCTGGGGCGCATTCAATGGATTGCACATACGCCGCGTGAGCATCAAATGAGGCTTGGCCCGTTTGTTTGAGCAAGCGATTTGGGCAAACCGTCATGATGGTCGGGTAGAAGGTGCACTCGTAGGCATTGAAGACAGCCCCTCCGTTGTCCGCGATGGGATAATTCACACCAGCCGTCCAGTCTCCCCAAGTGTTGGTTCCAGTTCCGTGAAGATCATCATCTGTGGTACTGTCATCGGACTCGATGAAGAGAATGCGCAATTCGTTCGATCCATCGGGGCCATGAGCTTCATAAAGATCCTCGAACACGCCGCTGGTGTGGTAATTCCAGCATGGTCCGCACCAAGTGGCTGAAAAGTCAATGATTACGGAATAGCCAGAGTCCAGGTAACTGTACAAGGTGTGCTCTTCTCCTTCAATGTCGGTGATTGTAAAATCAGGCGCAACGGAACCATCTGGCAATTGAGCATAGCCCAGTTGCATTGCGGTAAAAATGAAAGCTATCGCTAAGAGTAAGGTGTTCAATTTCATGATGAGAGGGGTTCGGCGTTTTCTAGAAGGTGAAGATGCACCATTTTTAATGAAAAATCCGCATCACCTCGAAGGTGATGCGGATTTCAAAAGGAATGAATCCTTCGTAGAATTTTTTGAATTACTTCAATGTTGCGCGCATGGTTGTCGTCTCACCACCTGCAGTCAGGTGAATCAAGTAAACACCAGCGGTAACTCCGTTGAAGTTCAATACGTGGTTGTACTCACCAGCAGCGAGTGTGCCGAGGTTATCGTTGATGATTTGCTCCCCTACGAGGTTGTAAACAACAATCGAGGCAGCTCCAGCCTTCGTTGTGCTAAACTGCAAGTTTGTTTGCTCGGCAAACGGATTTGGGAATACACGAGTCACTTCGTTCAACGTTTGCTCTTCGATGCCGACATTCACACTTGTGACCGACATTCCAGCAGCCACAGAATCAAAGTCATAAGAACCATCGTAATCGAAGATTGTTGAGATGTACGTGATGTTATCGTCGTAGGTCTTGACGGTGCAAGAACCAGCGATGGATCCCCATTGCTCACCTGCGAGTCCGTCGCCGTAAGCATCATTCATGGTGAAGGTGTAGCAACCTGTCTCAGGAACGCTTACCCACCATACGAAGACATCACCTTCTGCACCGGCTACTTCGCCTTCGCCAACGGACTCAATGACATTTCCCATGTCATCTGAAATGTCCCAGCTAATCTCTTGTGGCCAGTTGTCAGTCATGATTTCAACCTTGATCAATGAAGTGCCTTCGGTTGCCAACTCAACGGCTCCGGAAGAGCTGTTGTTGACATCATTGTCGTCACTGGATGTGATTTCAATGGTGAAGGACGTACTGGCGTCAAAGGCAGCAGAACCTAAATCAACGTTTGCAATTCCATACGTTGCCAAATCTCCAGACCAGTCGTATGACAGTACTTCAGTGCTCCCGTCCATTACTGCGATGGTGCAGTACTGTAGGTTGGTCACACCCAAGTTCATCAAATCGACACTCATGTTCACAGGCTCACCTGGGCAAGCGGTAGTGCCTCCTGTGTAGTTCAATAGTGCTGGATCATTCGGCAATGATGCTGCCGCGCAGTCGTTCGCTTGAAAGATGGAAGCGTGCGCTTCTGCACTGGCTTGACCTGATTCTGTGAGAATTCTGTTCGGACAAACGGTGTAGATCGTTGGGTAGTATGCACCTGAATAATCGTCAAAGATGTTCGCAGCGTTGTCGATAATCGTGTACTCTGTTCCAGTTACCCAGTCACCTTGCGTTGCTGGGCCAGTACCATTGAGATCTTCATCCGTTGTTGTGTCATCGGATTCGATGTAGAAGATGCGCAATTCGTCTGTTCCTTCTGGGCCATAAGTATTGTGCAATTCTTCAAAAACTCCACTTGTGTGGTAGCCCCAGCATGGTCCGCACCATGTGGCAGAGAAATCGAGAATGACCTTTTTTCCTTCGTCGAGCAGGTCGTAAAGGTTGTGCTCCACACCATTGATATCAGTGGCGGTGAAGTCAGGCGCGATGCTACCGTCTGGCAGTTGCGCAAAAGATGCTGTCCCGAAGAGCAGGCAGGCAATCAAAGTGTAAATGTGTTTCATTCGAGCGGTTTTAATTTATTCTTATTTCAGTCAAATCTAGCAAAAAAAAATGCTTTTTTGAGGGCAATTGGAAACAATTGTTACAAAGCGTTGTTTGAAGGGCTCAAAAACTGCTCGTGAAATTCACTTCGAAACCGTTCGAAGCAGGTACTGCGCGGCATACACCCCCAATGCAGAAAATCCCTTCTCGTCTTTTTCCATAGCCAATGGAAAGCCGATGAGGGCCATCTATTCGGCCTACAGCTCCATACAAATAGTGAACCCTTGCATCGGGGTCATTGTTTCCGAAATTGTATTGGTCAACGATGCTCACAAACCAATGTGGGCTCCATGTGTACTCCGCGAGAACAGTCGCCCAGTCGCCTTTGTCTTGCTCGGTAAAAAGGGCCTGGAGTTCCGTCCGAAGGCTTTGCCTCTTTCGCGTCTTAATTTGGGTTTCTACGACATGAATATCGGCATAAACGATGCCTTTAAAAGTAGTCGTCACCGGGGTTGCGAGGGTGTTAAACTCCAAGTTGTAAAAGGTGTATTTCCACTTGAATTTTTTGGACACCTTGCGGCTAATCTGAACATTGAAATCCCGAACGAATTTGCTTGGACCGAAACCCCATGAATTCCGTTCATAGCCGTAAACGAGCTCATCTTGGCCTGAAAGTTGAGTGGTGTCGAGTCCATTAGCAGCTGCAAAGTTGATGCTCAATGCAGTTCCATATTTACCGCCTAGAAGTGAGCCTTTGGGGATGTTGTAGAATAATTCTGCACTGGCACTCGATTCGCCTGAAATCACGGTGGCGTATGGATAAAGCGTTGCAGCGAGGTTGTAAGTGTGTTGTTGGGTGATCGCCGGAATGTAGTTGACAGGCAGGTCGAACAACAATACATCGCGATCGGAACGGAAGCTCATGTTGTCGACTGTTTTCGCATTGATGCTGATGCCTAATCCTCTTCGCGTGTATCCAACATTCGCTAAAAGGGCTTCGCCGTTGCGATAGGTATATCCATTGTCTGCACTGGGGTCATTGATTTTTCCCGAGTATTCGAGCCCAGCAGTCCATCCGCTGCGTTGGAGATCGATCCGATATGACCAGGCACCAATATTTTCAGGCAGGGTCAGAATCAAGGAGTCTTTGGTAATTGTGCCTCCCTCCTGGAACTTGCTCACAAAACTAGCCCCGAGTCTAATTTTGGTTTTCCAGTCGTATCCACCTCGGTCTGAGAAAAGGCCATTGACATCAATCGATCCGTCAACGGCGCGGACAATGCCGGAGCCATTGATGAGTCGACTGTCAAAATCAAGTCGCTGCTTGCCATAAATCGCTTTGACCTCAATGCCTTCAATTGGACGAATGATCAAGCGAATGCCATCGAGTGCGTTGTCGATTCCCAAGGCTCTTTCTTCGTAGGCTCGGAGAATCATGCCGCTTCCAAATTGTTCGTAGAAATTGCCGATTGTAAAGTCTACTTTTTCCGTGGGGTCCGCGTACCGGGCATAGCGGTAGCCAATCCCGCTGCCCTTGAAACGTCCAGGAAAACCGAGAACTGCATTCAAGTAGGATTCATAGCGCATGCCGGCGCTGAAGCCACCTTGTTGGTAGATGAGGTTGCCAAAGGCATTGAAGCCGGATTGTTCGGGTGGAACAATGGCGCCGATGATGGGGTCTTCGCTGTAACTCTGCCAGAGCATTTGAAGGTTTCCAGAAACGCTTCCGGCCTCCCGCTCTTGTCCTTGACCGAATGCGAGTGCTGGCAATAGAAAGGTCGCAACTACAGAGGCTTTCCAATTCATTCGGCGAGCTTCAAAAGTTGTTCGTAGACTTCTTCTTCGTCACCATCGGAGTAATTGTTGTGCTGCCAAACGATCTCCCCTTCTCCATTGACAAGAAACGTATGCGGAACATTCATCACTTGCATTGCTCGCGCAAAATCCTTGTTGGGATCCAATAAAATTTCGTAGTCCCAAAGGACGCTGTTGACATAAGGCGCAACACGGCGGATGCTCCGTTGGTCGTCGATGCTCACCGCGACAATAGTAACATCGGTTTCATCCTGCCAATCTTCGTAAAGTTCGGCGTAATTATTCAGTTCGCGCTTGCAAGGGCTGCACCACGTTGCCCAAAAACAAATCAGAGTAGGGCTTCCCTCCCGGACCAAATCGCCTGTGGCGATAGGCTCTCCATCCATGTTTTTCAATTGCACATTGGGCAAGGTCTGTGCCGTTGAATACGACGCGAAAGCTGCAATCATTAGTGCTGCTAATGCGCCTTGAATGGTAAGTGATTTTCTGTTCATGCGTTTCAGGGTTGTGCAAGGGACAACAAATTAAAAGGAAAGTGTCCAAAGGTTGTCATTAACAGATGCAATTTCCAAGCCAATCTCGGTATCTTCGCCCTCATGAAGGAGCTAAAATCCATCCTATTCGCTGCCGCACTGAGTGCTAGTTTCATAGCTGACAACGCAATTGCACAACCTACGTTGGTTGATCCTATTGAGGTTTTTGAAGGATCTCTAGATGATCCAGAAAACGCTGAAATCGCGATTCACTGGGATGTCACAAACTTGACGGAGGATACCCTGACCTTGAAAGTCACGCGAAATATTGAACAACTCGTGAGTCCATACAACTTGCCTTATGACGAGGATAATGAGGGGGCATACGACCGTTTTTGCTGGGGGCCATTGTGCTATCCTTACGGGACTTTTAGTTCGTTTGATTCAGAATTTTATCTGGTGACTTTGGCTCCAGAAGAAACGGACACCACGTTCATTGCCGATTATTATCCTGCTGGGGTGGCTGGTGTTACTGCACTCGAATATTGTTTCCACCCTGTGGATGACATCGACGCCGGGACCTGCCAGATGGTCTTGTACTGCCTAGATGCAGACAATTGCGCATTGAACGTGAGTAAACCTCATGCTGCGGTCACTTCGGAACCGATTTTTCCCCAACCTGTGACTGGGGTTTCATCGTTTCCCTACCATTTGAATGGAGCCACCAGCGCAACAATGACCATTTTTGATGGCAGCGGACGGATCATGGAAGAGGCCGAACTTTGGGCTCAGCATGGTGTTGTCTACATCGATGCTGCGCAATGGGAGGCGGGGATTTACATCATCAGTTTGCAGACAAAAAACGGCGACGGTATATCCGAACGATTTGTGGTCAACCACTGAATGTTTGAGGAGGTAGAGCAACAAAGGAGCAAGAGGAAAGAAGGAATCATTGCATGAGCAACAAAATGCATTCATCTAGTAAGAAGGCGGCATTGGAGTACCACAGTCGGGGCCGAAAGGGCAAGATTGAGGTGATACCGACCAAACCGTACAGTTCACAAAATGATTTGTCCTTGGCATACAGCCCAGGAGTTGCAGAGCCGTGCATGGCCATTGCAGAAAACCCCCAAGATGTCTATCAATACACGGCAAAAGGCAACTTGGTAGCAGTCGTCACCAATGGTACCGCTGTTCTTGGCTAGGGAGATATAGGTCCAGAGCCGAGCCTGCCGGTGATGGAGGGCAAAGGGGTGTTGTTCAAAGTGTTTGCGGATATTGATGTATTCGACATTGAGGTCGACGCCACAGACATTGACCACTTCATTTCCACAGTGAAGGCGATTGCTCCAACGTTTGGAGGCATCAATTTGGAAGACATCAAGGCGCCTGAGGCATTTGAGATTGAGCGTCGATTGAAAGCAGAACTGGACATCCCAGTCATGCACGATGATCAACACGGCACAGCCATTATTTCTTCAGCGGCCTTGCTGAATGCGCTGGAATTGGCAGGGAAAGACATCAAGGACATCCGGATGGTAGTCAGCGGTGCCGGCGCTGCGGCGATGAGCTGTTTGGATTTGTATGAACAACTAGGGATGTCACCCGAGCAAGCCGATGTTTTTGATAGCCGAGGGCACATCAACTCCCGACGTGAGGCGCTGGTTGAGTCGAAGAAGAAATACGCAGGAGACAATATTTTTGAAGACTTAGAGTCGGCTATGAAAGGAGCGGATGTGTTTCTGGGCTTGAGCAAGGGGGGACTCGTAACTCAAGAAATGGTAGCCTCCATGGCGGATCACCCGATTGTTTTTGCCTTGGCCAATCCCGACCCAGAAATTGCATACGACCAAGCATTGGGTGTCCGCGATGATATTATCATGGCGACCGGTCGTTCCGATCACCCGAATCAGGTCAATAATGTGTTGGGTTTTCCCTTCATTTTTCGAGGTGCCCTCGATGTGCGTTCCACATCGATTAACGATGCCATGAAAATTGCAGCAGTCCGAGCGATTGCAGAGCTTGCCAAAGAAAATGTTCCCGACGAAGTAGCAGAAGCATACGGGCATCAGTCGTTTGTGTTTGGGCGGGATTTGATCATTCCGAAGCCCTTGGACCCCCGACTCATCACCTACGTCGCTCCGGCTGTGGCCAAGGCGGCGATGGAATCAGGTGTGGCCCGGCAACCCATCAAGGATTGGGAAGCTTACAAAAAAGATCTATTGAATCGAATTGGATACGATTCAGGTTTTGCGCGCACCATTGCAGATCGTGCGAAAAAAGCGCCGAAACGAGTGGTCTTCGCCGAAGGAGATCATCATAAAGTGTTAAAGGCTGCCGAACAGGCAAAGGCGGAAGGCATCGCCATCCCCATCCTCCTCGGTCGTCGATCGGTCATCGAGGCTTTGATCGAAGAGCATAGCTTGGAGTTGGATGGTGTGGAGGTCATTAACCCCCGCGCGAACGAAGAGTTCGAGAATCGAACGGCGTTTGGCGATGAGTTTTTTCAAATCCGGATGCGCCATGGCCTGACAGCACGGGAAGGAGAACGCTTGATGCGCCAGCGCAACTATTATGGGGCGATGATGGTGCGAACGGGTCGCGCTGATGCTTTGATTTCAGGACTGACACGAACGTACCCTTCTGTCATACGCCCTGCACTGCAGGTGATTGGAAAGGCGGAAGACGCAGAAAAGGTGGCTGGAATGTACATCCTAGAAACCAAGCGTGGGCCCATGTTCTTCGCGGACACCACGGTTAATTTGAATCCAACAGCCGAAGAAATCGCTTCCATTGCTGTGCTGACTGCACGAGCTGTTCGAAGCCTTCGAATCGTGCCACGGATTGCATTGCTGAGCTATTCCAATTTTGGGTCTGCCAGTGGGGTGGATGCCGAAAAAATGGCTGAGGCCGCCCGCATCTTGAAAGAAAAGCACCCAGACTTGATTGTGGACGGCGAGATTCAGGCCAATTTCGCATTGAACGACGAGTTGCTTTCTGAATCGTTCCCGTTTTCTACACTTCATGAAAAACGGGTAAACACCTTGATTTTCCCGAACCTCGCTTCCGGGAATATTGCCTACAAGCTCCTGCAAGAGATGGCTGGAATAGAGGTGCAGGGTCCTGTGCTCTTGGGAATGAGAAAATCATTCCATGTGTTGCAAATGGGCTCGTCGGTCCGCGAAATCCATGATATGGTGCGACTTGCAGTGGTTGACGCACAAAACAAGAAACAACCATGATCCATCACCTGAAAGGCCGATTGGTAGAGAAAACTCCGACGTTTGCTGTGATTGAATGCGCTGGCGTGGGTTATCAAGTGCACATTAGTTTGCACACCTTCCAGCAGCTGGGCACGGATGAACTTGCCATGCTGCACACGCACATGGTGGTGCGCGAGGATGCGCAGTTGCTTTATGGATTTGCGCAGCCGGATGAGCGGGAATTGTTTCTGATGCTGCTCAGCGTGAGTGGCGTTGGTGCGAATACCGCCCGCATGATTCTCAGCGCCATGGACCCGAATACGGCACGACACGCCATCCAACAGGGCGATGTCAATGCCATGAAAAGTGTCAAGGGAATCGGTGCGAAAACGGCGCAACGAATCATCATCGATTTGCAAGATAAATTGGGAGCTTTGAGCAGCGCTGGTGCCGGGTCTGTATCGCTTGAGGGTGCCCCGAGCAATAATTCACGGCACGATGCGTTAGTTGCGCTCACTACCCTTGGTTTTGACCGAGGACGGTGTGAGAAAACATTGGACCAAATTGTGAAAGAATCTCCGGAAGTTGACGCGGTGGAGGATCTCATTAAATACGCATTGAAGCGACTATGATGCTGAAAACAGCGGCATATCATTCCCGAATTGTGGGAGCAACCTTGGCGTTGATCGTCCTCTCGTGCTATGCAGTCACAGGAATCGGACAAACCACCAATGGTGGAAGTGAAGGGGATAGCTTGACCATTAACCTGCCTTTTCCATTCGGTGGGGAAGACCAATTCAATCCCATCGAATCTCCTGCAGGATTCGACTTCGCGTGGCCGAGCAATTTCACCTATGAAATTGTGCTTGATGAAGAAACAGGGATGTACAGCATCCAGCAGCTTGTGGGTGACACGATCCAATACCGGCCTACCACATTCTTGACTTTGGACGAGTACCTCAATTTCGACATGGAGGGAAACCTCACGGAGTACTGGAATGAATTGCAAGTAGAAGACGACGAAGCCGATCGAGCCTTTGCTCCGAAGCTCACCGTGGACAGTAAGTTGTTTGAGACCATATTTGGTAGCAATGAAATCGAAATTAAACCGCAAGGTTCAGCGGAGCTGACATTCGGGGTGAACATTTCAAACACCGAAAACCCGCGAATTCCAGAGCGCCAGCGTCGCATCACGACCTTTGACTTCGACCAGCGCATTCAACTCAATATTGGTGGAAAGATTGGCGACAAAATTGACTTAGGGACCAATTACAATACCGAAGCACTATTCGACTTTGAGAATCAAATGAACATTGGTTTTCAAGGAGAGGAGGATGACATTCTCAAGAATTTTGAAGCGGGACACATCTCGATGCCCTTGCCCGGGACATTGATCACAGGGAGCCAGAGCCTGTTTGGGGTAAAATTAGAAACACAGTGGGGGCGGCTGTATAACACGACCGTCTTTTCGCAGCAAAAAGGGGAGCGAAAGGAGATTGAAGTGGAAGGTGGGGCGCAAACCCAGGAATTTGACATCCGAGCGGACGATTACGAGGCCAACCGGCACTATTTCCTTTCCCAGTATTTCCTAGACGCGTATGACGAAGCCATGCGCAGTTTGCCCGTGCCGAGTTCTGGGGCCAATATTACCCGGATTGAAGTTTGGGTAGTCAATACACAAGCCAATACACAGGACGTTCGAAACGTGATTGGCTTCACGGATCTGGGGGAAAACCCGGGATACATCTCATCCAACCTTCCCGTAGCAGATTTAACGGGCAACCCAGACGAACTCCGCCCGAATCCGACCAATGCGAACAACACATTGTTCGACATGATGGTGAATAACCCAGACGTCATGGGCTTTACCGGGGCCAATGGTGCCATTGGTGCGATGGGGCTCGGTTTGACCCAAGGCATTCACTACGAGCGCGTTGGCAATGCCCGGAAACTCGCCGCCACAGAATATAGCTATAACTCCCGATTGGGATTCATTTCGTTGCGCCAAGCATTGAACAATGCCGAAGTGCTTGCTGTGGCGTATGAGTACACCTTAAACGGGGAAACGCATCAGGTAGGAACCCTATCCCAGGATGGATATACCGCTCCGAGTGCCCTCGTTTTGAAGATGCTCAAATCCAGCATCACGCAGTTGCGTTTGAGCGATGGTTCGCAGGCTCCGCTATGGCGAACCATGATGAAAAACGTTTACTCCATGCAGGCGTTTGGGCTCAGTGAGGAGAATTTCCGCTTGAACATTTGGTACAATGATCCTGCCACAGGTGTCGACTTGAATTACATCCCGCGCAATCCGCTCGATGGCACGTTGTTGTTGCAGTTGTTGGGGATGGACCGGCTTGATATTAACGGAATGAGTCAACCGGATGGTGTCTTCGATTTTGTCGACAATGCGGCCACCACTGGCGGTACGATTCACAGTCAAAACGGCCGAATTTTCTTCCCATCCGTGGAACCGTTTGGATCCAACCTAAGAAGGGAAATTGAAGAGCGGGTTGATGATGCAGACTTGGCGGCAAATCTGATTGAGAGCATTGTGTTTCAGCCTTTGTATGACAGTACGAAAACGGCAGCACAACAAATCCCATCGCTCAACCGATTCCGCATCAAGGGAGAGTTTCAGAGCCAAACCAGCAGTGAGATTGCATTGCAGGCGATGAACATTCCAGAGGGATCCGTAACCGTGACCGCAGGCGGTGTGCGTTTGATTGAAAACCAAGATTACACGGTTGATTATCAATTGGGACGGGTGCGCATCATCAACGATGGCCTGCTGGAATCGGGCCGGAACATCAAGGTTTCCTTGGAGAGCAACTCACTCTTCAGCATCCAGACCAAAACGATGATGGGAACACGTTTCGACTATGCCGTCGGAGACCGGTTCAACTTGGGAGCAACCTTCCTCAATCTCCGAGAACGGCCATTGACGCAGAAAGTCAACATTGGCAATGAGCCGGTGAACAATTCCATCTTTGGTGCAGATTTTAGCTATCAAGATGATGCGCCGTTCTTGACGGAATTGATCGATGCCTTGCCATTTTATGAAACGTCATCGGGTTCCAACATTGACATTTCGGCGGAGGCTGCTTATCTCATCCCTGGCCACAGCCGTGCCATTGGGCAGGATGGAAACGCTTACATCGATGATTTTGAAGGCAGTCAGTCAGCGATTGACATTCGGTCTGTCAACCGTTGGTTCTTGGCATCGACGCCAAAACTTCAGCCGGCCCTTTTCCCAGAGGGAAGTGCGGAAGACAGCCTGTTGTACAATTACAACCGAGCTGCACTGAGCTGGTATACGGTAGCCCCGCATTTTTTTAGAGGAAGAGGCTTGCAGGATGGTCAAGTTAGTGCGGAATTCATGGGTGATCGCCGGACACGTGAGGTATTGGAAGGTGAAGTTTTTCCGAACCGAGAATTGCCGACGGGAACACCGCCCAACATTCCAACGTTGGATTTCACACTGCGACCGGATGAGCGAGGTCCTTATAACTACGAGGTGCCTCAAGGTGCCAATGGTATTTCAGCAGGTTTGACGCCGGAAGGAAAGTTGGAAGATCCGGCCTCCCGGTGGGGTGGAATCCAGCGCGCGTTGACCACCACCGATTTTGAAGCAGCCAACATTGAGTACATGCAGTTTTGGTTGATGGATCCGTTTAACGAGGATTCAGAAAACTTTACGGGGGGCGATTTCTACATCAATTTGGGGAACGTTTCAGAGGACGTGTTGAATGATAGCCAGCTCTCTTACGAGAACGGTTTGCCTTCGTCGAACAATCCGGATTTGCCCACGTTGGAAGGTGTTTGGGGTGTCTATCCGGACCCTACCACTTTCAACGTGGTCAATGCTTTTGACAACACCTCAGGCTCCTATGATTTGCAAGACGTTGGATTGGATGGAATGCCGGATGCCGAGGAGCAAGGGTTTTTCAGTGAATGGCTCAGTGAGGTTCAGGAGTGGGTGGACCCGCAAGCTTATTCCGAAATCGTTCAGGATCCTTCCGGTGATAACTTTCGTTATTTCCGAAATCCGGAGGCGCAGAACAACGAAGAGACCATCCTTGAACGCTACGCGCAATTCAACGGATACGAAAACAACTCCAACACGGGCTCACCCAATGGCTATCCCATCACGAGTACGACCATTCCCAACACGGAGGACATCAACCAGGACATTACCCTGTCCACGATTGAGAGTTATTTTCAATACAAGGTTTCTTTGAGGCCTCAAGACCTTGGAGAATTTAACATTGGAAAAAACTACATCACGGACACGTTTGAGCAGACGGTGACGACGGCAAACGAGGAAGAACGGGTGATTCGATGGTACCAATTCAAGATTCCTGTAAGGGAATTTGACAATAAGGTCGGCGGCATAACGGACTTTCGGTCGATTCGATTCATTCGGATGTTTGCAAAGGGATGGACGGAACCGGTAACGTTGCGTTTTGCGCGTTTGGAACTGATCCGAGGAGAATGGCGACGCTACTTGAATTCTTTGGCGGGACCTCAAGAAATCGAGCCGGATGATCCTTCAACCACCGTCTTCAATATCAGTGCCGTCAACATTGAAGAAAATGGAAACCGGGAACCTGTTCCGTATGTAACTCCGCCTGGAATCATTCGTGAAATTGACGTGGGGACCGCCAACCAACGGCGATTGAACGAGCAATCGCTGGAGATGGCTGTTTGCGGCTTGCCCGATGGTGATGCGCGCGGCGCTTACCGCAACATCTATTTTGACATTCGGATGTACAAAAGCCTCCGGATGGACGAGCACGCAGAGGC
>CAXDQP010000001.1:0-31264 GCA_963991335.1 uncultured Flavobacteriales bacterium | reverse complement strand
GGGCGAATTTGCGCCGTTCACTTGTAGGAGCAGTGAATGGTCGGCTCAGTTGGTTAGGTGATGCTGTGATGTGGACAGCCGCATTTGATGCGCGGACGGAATCCATTCGAAGCAATCGCCTCGGGTTGGCCGTTGAAGGGGATACAGCGTATGGCTATGCAGACGATCGGTTGAATGTCGACGCCTATGTTTCGGGAAAGTATTTCGGATTGGCAGATCGGCTGGCTGTGACAGCAACGATGGCTGTCAATGAAAATAGCCGTTTTGGAAATTCCCTCCTGCCTGCTGTGAACGCGCGAATGGCATTTGGAGCAGGGGATCAAATTGTGGTCTTTGGCTCGGCCGGGCGCTCTGTTCGGCATCCTTCTTTCACGGATTTGTATTACACTTTGGGCGGCGCCGTTGGAAGCGAAGACTTGATATCAGAATACGCCGACCAAGGTGAGCTTGGCGCCCGCCGGAATATCTCATCGTCTCAATCAGCCCATCAATTTTCCATTGAAACGACTCGATTCATTCGGCAAGGGCGCGACCTGATTGATTGGGTGCAATTTGACGGGAGCGACCTCTATGAAGCGACAAACGTTGCAGAGGTTGATTTTTTCGGAGGCGACCTGTCCATGCTTTATCAGCGCGCTGACGCACCGGAACAGCTGTACCTGCGTTCTCTGCGCTTGGGAGCGGCTTGGCTGGAAGCGAACCGTGTGGCTTCTGGATTCACTTCGAATTATGTGTTTGACTACATGCGCAATAAATACGATCTGATGGTGAATTTCGGAACCGCTGGCCCGTTGGATTTCTCAGTAAGAGGAAGCGCTCAAAACCGCAATGTACAATCCACGATTTCGCAGGATCTGTTCACGCATTTGTGGGGTGCTGACATCAACTTTCAAGGGAACGACGGGGCATCACTGCGCTGGAAGGGGAGCGTCCGATTGGACAACCTCTTTGACGTGCAATTTGCGGACCGAGGTCAAGTGCTGCAGCCGGGACGCATGGTGCGATTTGGCCTTACCTTTGAATGGGTCAATTGACCCTGATTTTTATAAAAGACGCTGCGAAATGGAACAGATGAGAGGATTGATCACGGGTTTTCCGAATCAAATGAAAGAGGCTTGGCACATTGCCGAACAAACCCCATTGGATTGGAACGGGTGGACGCCATCGAGTGCATTGATTTTGGGCATGGGAGGAAGTGGCATTAGCGGCGCCATCGCGTCGAAGATGCTGGCAGGATCGAGTTCGGCTTTCATCCAAGCGAATTCCGATTACACCATCCCGGCGTGGGTCGGAAAGGAAACCCTCGTATTGGTTTGCAGTTATTCTGGAAACACAGAAGAAACCCTCATGGCGCTTGATGCGGCTATGGCGAAAAACGCGCGCATTGCAGCCATCACATCTGGGGGAGAATTGGGGAAGCGATGCGATGCAAATGGATGGCCATCGGTGCGCTTTCCCGGGGGACAGCCACCCCGGTCGCAGTTTGGGTACGCTTTCACCTCAGTTATGCATGTATTGCACTCCGTTGGACTGGTTCCCAAGGAGATGCATTCCGCGTTTGGTGATGTTGCCGCGCACCTGTCTGCCATACAGGAAAACACGATTGAGCGTGCCTCGGCGCTTCTGGACGTGGTAGAAGGACGACGCATCATGTTGTATTCTGACGCTGCACAGGAAGGATTGATCATCCGATGGCGGCAGCAATTGAACGAAAACAGCAAGACCCTTTGCAACCACCACGTTTTCCCTGAAATGAATCACAATGAGCTTGTGGGCTGGGAAAGTGGCGGTGAAAAAGAGGTGGTACTGATCATTCAAACCCCGGAAGACCATCCTCGAACGCGTGTCCGAATGGATGTGTGCATGGAGATTTTCCGCGACCAAGGAGCGGATGTGGTCGTGATTGAAGGGGATGGATCGAATGAAATCCTGCGCTTTTTTGACTTGATCCACTTGGGCGATTGGCTCAGTCTGCTCTTGGCAGAAAGATTGGGCTGCGACCCGGTGGACATCAAGAACATTGACCACTTGAAGGATGAGCTGTCCAAAGTGAACTGATCGTTGCATGAAGCCACGCGTTCATTTTCAATCATTGGGCCGGGCTTCTTATGCCCCCGTATGGAAGCAACAGGAAGACCTGATGCACGCGATTGTGCAACGAAAGATTGCACGTAAAAAAGCGGGAATGGGAGAACGCGACGATTCGGAGGATCCCGAATTGGACTTGCCCGATAACCATCTGATTTTCGTGGAACACCCGCACGTTTTAACCTTGGGTAAATCGGGCGATCCCGGCAATGTGGTCGTTTCTAAAGAGCGTTTAGAAGCCCTCGGAGTTGAGTACTTCCCGATCAATCGGGGTGGAGACATCACCTACCACGGGCCGGGCCAATTGGTCGGGTATCCTATTTTGGATTTGGATCAATTCTACACGGACATTGGAAAGTACATGCGCATGTTGGAGGAAGCCATCATCCGAACTTGCGCGGATTATGGGCTGGAAGCGAGCCGTATCGAAGGCCTGACGGGGGTTTGGGTAGATGCGGACCAAGGGTTGAAAGCACGCAAAATTGCCGCTCTGGGTGTCAAATGTTCGCGTTGGGTTACCATGCATGGATTTGCCTTCAATCTGAACACAGATTTGGATTTCTTCAACCTGATCGTTCCATGTGGGATCAACGATCGGGGCGTCACCTCCTTAGCCAAAGAATCGGGCCGCACAATCGACGAAGCTGAGGCAGCAAATCGGCTGAAAACTCACCTCACATACTTGTTTGATTGGAATTTGACTTCTGCGGACCAAAACCGTTGAAATTGTCTGAACTTCGTGCCAAATTCAGGACATGAAAACAGCACAGGTTCTTCTCATTTCAAGTTTCACATTGGTGGCGTTGAGTTATGTATCGGGCCATGGCTATATCTGGGGGGGACTTGCCGAAACGTATTTCCGAGGCTGGAAGAATTCCAACATTGACGACATTGAATTTCGAGATTTGCGGACCATTTCTGCTGCGAATAGCGCATCCCCTTGGATGGCAAAAAACGAGGGAAACCTTGCTTTTACCGAAGAAGAATTGGCTTGGCATGAGGAGTACCTGTCGGCTAGTTTTTTGGTCTTGCATGGCGACACCTTGATTTTTGAGCGGTACTGGCAAGGCCACGACCACACCACAGTAACCAACTCTTTTTCCGCCTGCAAATCGATTGTTGCGTTGGCGATTGGCTTAGCCGTGTCCGATGGCAAAGTGCGGGTTCAAGATGAATTGGCAGCTTACCTGCCTCGCTTTGCTGGCGATGGGGGAAAAGGATTGACCGTGCAAGAAGTGTTGCAAATGCGATCGCACATTCCATTTGGAGAGGATTACGCCAACCCCTTTGGGTTCATGGCCAAGGCCTATTACCGCGAAGGCATTCAACAATTGCTTGAACCTTTTCGGGTGCCCGAGGTGCCGGGAGCGAAGTGGAAATACGAGGGAGGGAATACGATGCTTCTGGGCGAATTGATGGCAGGGTTGAATGAGGGTTCACTGAGTGATTGGGTTGAAAAAAGGCTGTGGGAACCGATGGGCGCTCAGCACGACGCGTTTTGGGGTTTGGACGCTCCGGATGAAGAAGGTGGAATTGAACGCTGTTTTGCCGCGTATTACGCGACATCGCGTGATTTTGCTCGGTTTGGAAAGCTGATGAACCACGAAGGAAATTGGGATGGCAAGCAGCTGATTGACACGACGTACATGGCAGCGATGGTAACCCCGATTTCGGCCATGACCGACGAATGCGATGCATCTCACTATGGGTATCAAATTTGGTTAGGAGAAACGCAGGCCGGGGAGCCATTTAGCTGCATGGAAGGGTTGCGGGGTCAAATGATTATTGCCGTGCCGGCATACGATTTGGTTGTCGTGCGAACGGGCTACAAGAAAGACAAACGAAAGACGAGCGCACTTCCCTCTGACATTGAGCGGGTGCTGGACATGGGCCTTCGATTGCTGGGAGAGTGACCGTTATGACCCAGCTGTAAATTCGCAATGGTCATGTGTAAACCTTACGATTCACTTTGCTGCTTTGCATGTTTCATTTGTAACGAAAACACATTCAAATGAATCAGAATAGTCAACCGATCCGATGCCTCGTTGTCGATGATGAAATGCCCGCTCGCCAGGCCATTTGCCGTCAAATCGAGAAGTACTGTCCCCATTTTCAAATTGTCCAAACAGCAAGCAGCGCCGCTGAGGCGTACCAATTGATCCGAGATTTGGCTCCTGAAGTGGTGTTCTTGGATATCCAGATGCCCCACGAGTCGGGATTGGAGTTGCTAGACCGTTTCAAGGATCGGTCGTTTTACGTTGTCTTCTGCACTACTTACCATGAATACGCTGTTGAGGCGCTGCGAAAGCGCGCATTTGATTATCTACTGAAACCTGTTGACGGGAAAGATTTGATTGCATGTGCAAAGCAGATTACCCACAAATTGCGCGTGCAACCGGAAGAGGAGACGCCAAAACCGGGCGGGCGACGGGTGGAATTGATTACTTCGGGACAGCGCCATTTTGTGCGCCATGCAGACATCCTATATGTAGAGGCATCCGGGAGTTATTCAACCCTTTACTTGGAAACAGGCAAGCGCATCACCGTGTCCAAAAACCTGAAACGCATTGCAGAGATGCTCCAAGACCCACTTTTTAAGCGGGTTCACAATTCATTTTTGGTTCGGCTTGCCTCCGTTCAGACGTTCAATCACCGAAGAGGTGTACTGCAGCTGCCGAATGGCAAGGAGGTGCCCGTGGCGGTTCGAAAACGAGAAGAAGTGCGCCAAGAATTGATTCAATTGATGGTGAATGAAGCACCCGAACCGGAGAGGAATCTTGCGGCGGAAGACCAAGGAGCGTTTGAAAAGCCGTAACGCTGCCGGAGAGGGCTATCTTTGTCCCACATGAAACGGCGTGACATCAGGCAATTGAGCCAAGAGCAATTAAAGGATGCGGTGGTCGCAATGGGAGAAAAACCCTTTCGTACCAAGCAATTAGCGGAGTGGATTTGGACGAAGTCTGCCGGGTCCTTTGAGGAGATGAGCAATTTATCCAAAGGTTTTCGGGCCAAATTGGAAGAGGAGTTCGAATTGAATCGCATTGGCCTCTCAGACCAACAGATCAGCCGGGACGGCACCATCAAATGCGCGTTTGACGTTCGAGCCGGCCAAGTAGTGGAGGGCGTGCTCATCCCCACATCGAAAAGAATGACCGCTTGCATTTCCTCCCAAGTTGGGTGCAGCCTTGCGTGCAAGTTCTGTGCAACCGGAAAGCTGAAGTTGTTGAAGAACCTGAGCGCTGCTGAAATTTACGACCAAGTCGAGATGATTCGAGGGCTGGCAGATCGGCACTATGACAAGAACCTCAGCAACATCGTATACATGGGAATGGGGGAGCCGTTATTGAATTACAGTGCAGTATTGGAGTCGATTGATCGCATTTGTGGCGAACCCGGATTGGGCATGTCGCCGAAGCGCATTACAGTGAGCACGGCGGGAATCGCGAAGGCAATCAAACGATTGGGCGACGATGATGTGCGGTTTAATTTGGCGCTTTCATTGCATGCAGCCAATGACGAAAAACGCAATCGCATCATGGCCATCAATGAGTCCAATAATTTGGAGGCACTTGCGGAAGCGTTGAAGTATTTCTACGAGCGGACCGGGACCCGAGTGACCTACGAATACATCATTTTCAAGGACTTCAACGACGACTTGGAGGATGCCCGAGAATTGGCCGCATTCTGCGAACACGTCCCGTGCAAAGTGAACGTTATCGAGTACAACCCCATTGATGACGGCGAGTTTGAAATGGCTAGTACCGAGCGCGTCGATGCGTTTGTGGAGCTGTTGGAATCGCAGAACATCATCGTTAATGTTCGTCGGTCCCGCGGAAAAGACATTGACGCTGCGTGCGGACAGTTGGCCAACAAGAATGCTGCCGCTGATCCACAGCCCAAAGAAGGATTAGTCTAGCTTTAAGACTGCTAAGAAAGCGGATTGGGGAACTTCGATGTTGCCCACTTGGCGCATTCGCTTCTTTCCTTTTTTCTGCTTTTCGAGCAACTTACGTTTCCGCGTGATGTCACCGCCGTAACACTTCGCAGTCACATCCTTCCGAACGGGCTTGATGGTCTCTCGGGCAATGATTTTGGCACCGATTGCGGCTTGCAGTGCAATCATGAATTGCTGCCTCGGAATGAGCTCCTTGAGCTTCAGGCAAATTCGCTTGCCCAAGTCAAAGGCATTGTCCTTGTGAATCAAAGCGCTCAGTGCATCGACGGGATCGCCATTGAGCATGATGTCCAATTTGACCAACTTGGATGCTTTGTATTCATCCGGGAAATAGTCAAAAGACGCATATCCACGGGAAACCGATTTCAGTTTGTCGTAGAAGTCAAAGACGATTTCTCCCAAAGGCATTTCGAACGACAATTCCACACGGTCCGAAGTCAGGTACACTTGATTCGTAAGAATGCCGCGTTTTTCGATGCAGAGATTCATCACCTGTCCGATGTATTCGCTCTTGGTAATCACCTGGGCCTTGATGAACGGTTCCTCCACGTGCAACAAGTGATTGGGCTCGGGCAAGTCTGAGGGATTGTTCACGATGAGCATCTCATCGGTTTTGGTGTAGGCGTGGTAGCTCACGTTGGGAACGGTGGTGATAACCGTCATGTTGAATTCCCTATCGAGCCTTTCCTGAATGATATCCATGTGCAACCTGCCCAAGAATCCACAGCGAAAGCCGAATCCAAGTGCAGCGGAAGACTCCGGTTCGAACACCAACGAAGCGTCATTCAACTGCAGCTTTTCCATGCTCGCACGCAACTCTTCATAGTCCTCCGTGTCAACGGGATAAATCCCGGCGAAAACCATCGGTTTGACATCTTCAAAACCTTTTACACTTTCCTCGCAGGGGGAAGATTCGAGCGTAATGGTATCCCCAACTTTGATTTCTTGAGCGTCCTTGATTCCGGAAATGATGTACCCGACGTTGCCAGCGGAGAGTTCTTTCTTGGGAGACAAGTCCATCCCTAATGTTCCAATCTCATCCGCCTCGTAGACTTGATTGGTGGCAAAGAACTTCACCCGATCGCCCTTTTTCAAACGTCCGTTCAAAATCCGGTAGTACGCGATAATGCCTCGAAATGAATTGTAAACACTGTCGAAAATCATGGCTTGAAGCGGCGCTTCTACGTCCCCTTTTGGCGAAGGGACTCGCTCCACGATGGCTTCGAGGATGTCCTCAACACCGAGGCCGCTCTTTCCACTGGCAGGGATGATGTCATCAATGGAACAACCGATGAGGTCTACAATTTGGTCGCCAACCACCTCCGGATCAGCGGAGTCCAGGTCCATCTTGTTCAAGATTGGAATGATTTCCAAATCGTGTTCCAATGCGAGGTACAAATTGGAGATTGTTTGTGCTTCGATCCCTTGCGTGGCATCTACAATCAGCAAGGCGCCTTCGCAGGCGGCAATGGAACGTGAAACTTCATAGCTGAAGTCGACGTGACCAGGAGTGTCAATGAGGTTAAACACGTATTCCTCCCCGCTTTTGGCGGTGTAAGCCATCTGAATCGCATGGCTCTTGATGGTGATGCCCCGCTCGCGTTCGAGGTCCATATCGTCGAGCGATTGGTCCTGCATCTGCCGATCGCTGATGGTTCCAGTGGTCTGCTAAAGACGATCTGCGAGGGTGCTTTTGCCATGGTCAATGTGGGCAATGATGCAAAAATTACGGAGGTGTTTCATCAATGGTTCGTGTACTGCAAAATTACACCTCAAGCGCTTCGTTTGGTCGGATGTTCCGTTGCTTATTTTGTGGGGCGGTAGTATGCACTATATTTACAAACTTCCTGAACGCGAATTTGTTGAAAACGCAACGCTTTTAGCATTTTTGTTGTTCTGATTACGAAAACCTGTTTACATGAAGCAATTCTGTTTTGCGCTCACCGCTTGCTTGGTTTCTTTGACCACTTTTGGCCAGAATTTGGTCGCGGATGGGGTGGATTATTCCATGGGTGTTGATGCATATGAGCAACCGTCAATGACCACGGTGGAGGACATTCTTGAACGTTACGGTTCCTTTAAAGGTGCTGTATTGAATATGACGCGTGATGAGCACATTGTGATGCGGGCCTCTGATAGTTGGGACAAGGAAAAGGCGCGTCAGATTTTAAAGGAAAGGAAGGATCAATGGAAAATTGATCATGCCGACGAAATTGAAGATCGCAAGCAAGCACGGATGCAGCAAACAGGAGGTTGTGACTGCTGGATTGAGCCTGATGCTTCGTACACTCAAATTACGGTAGACGATATGTACTACACCGCCGGTGCTGGCGAGTATGTGGACTTTTCGACACCGCCGATTCAGATTGACTTTGACTTTGAGTTGTACGGCATCGTGTATGAAAGCTTCTACCTGAACTCCAAAGGATCGGTTTCCTTCGATGGCTACACGATTGACTGGACGCCGGAGGAATTCCCCGTCACAACGGACGAGGTGGCGCAGATCGCAGGATTTTGGGCAGATTCTGACTACACGACTTCGGGTGAGATTTATTACAAAGTCACACAGGAAGAGGTGTACATCAATTTCGTAGATGTAGGCTATTACGCGGACAACACGGATTTGCTCAACTCTTACCAGATTGTCATCACAAGCGATGATTCCAACGCATTGCCGGACGGTGCTAACACACAAATGTGTTACCTCGACATGAATTGGGCACATGGTGATGTTGGAGGTTCAGGAGGGTGTTGCGGCGACAGCCCTGCCACGGTAGGGATGGATGCAGCGCCGGATTATGGACCGTATCTCCAGTTTGGTCGATTCAACACGCTCGATGATACCTACAACGGTCCTCAAGGCACCGGCGATGGAAACGACGACGGGGTGAACTGGTTGGATTACCGCATCTTCAACATGGATGCTTCGGAGGACAGCGAAAATATCAATCCGTTTCCAACAGGGAGTTTGGGGTGCGACACGCTTTACATGTGTCTGGGGAATACCTACGACATCAACATGAGCTTTTTGGGCCCAGAGCCCAACCAAACCATCACCGTTGAAACCAATGACTTGGTGGGATGGGAGTATGAATTGACCGATGGCGAAACGGCGAATATTACCGGACTTTTCACCGCGCTTCCTGAAAATGTGGGAATCAATGAGATTACGATTACAGCAACCGATGACGGAACACCTACGGGTGTGACCGGACTTACAGTTGTGATCGAGGTCCTCAACATCGAATTGCCAGAGCTTACTTTGGAGGGCAATACAGCCATTTGTGCCGGGGGAGAAGTTGAAATAACGGCTTCGGGTGCATTCGATGAGATCATTTGGTCCAACGGAACCGTCGGCAATACCAACACTTATACGTTCGGAGGCACGTTTTTTGTAACGGGCTATTTGGATCAATGCACAGTTGAAGAAATTTTCTACGTGGACCAGAGTCCTTATTTCTTGCCGGACATTGAAGTGGATCCTCCAGCGGTTTGCCCAGGACAAACAACCGTTGCAGTTGTGGATTCGCTCGAGCAGTTGGGCTATGACATTTATGAATGGGAAGGCGATTGGAACGGTCTTGGAGGGGAAGTAGTGGGCACGGTCGGTGATGCTGGCGCAGAGCTGACCGCTGGGGTTTATCGGTTGCTCGTGACAGACGAGGATGGATGCCAAGGGCAACGCGTATTCATTATTGAAACGATTGGGTCATACATTCCTGAGGTAACGGTGGATCCATACTGCGATGGCATTCCAGATGCCGTTTCTTTTGAAGGGGGATATTCCAGTCCCGAGGAAGGAGCATTTTACGTATACATGAGCTCCAACGAGGATTCGGGTTGGGGAGGAAGCTATTTGGAAGTGGTGATCAACGGCACTGATAGCTACATTTTGACGTCATCTTCTGGGTTTACGCAGTTTGACTTCGACATCGCTGCAGGGGATGACATCGAACTGAATTTCTACGAAGACGCGAGCATTGATTCGGATGTTCTTTCGGTTACGGTATACAATTGTGGGTATGAGAATGGGATAGAATTGAACGAGCTTACTCCTGGAACCATTCTTTCCGTTGAAGCCGATTGCGAGGCATCTCCGGCCATCGGATCTTGGGATTGCCTTGCTGGTCCTGAGCCGTGGTCTTTTTCCAGCCCCTTGGAATTCGACACAGACTTCTACCCGACAGGCTACGGTTTGTACGAGATCTGTTTTACGGAAGAGGCATGCGAACAGGATTATTGCTATGACGTTGAAATCACGGAAGAGCCTTCAGTGACATTGACGACCGCCAATGATGTGCTTTGCAACGGAGAGGCAACCACTGTCTTTGCCGACGTCGTTGATATTGGAGGCACTGCCGACCTGAATTGGTCAGCACCTGGTGATGATGATGTCTTTGAAAATGAGTTTTCGTTTTCAAACACAACCACCTACAATGCCTCGGTAGTGGTCACCAACGGGTGTGGAACCGCCTCGGCCTCCTTGCCGCTTAATTCGCAGTATACGCCAGAACCGGAATTGGAGGATGAGAGTTTGTGCGACGGAGGCGAAGTCTACCTGGATCCAACAAGCCCTGACACGCCTGACCTGGAGTTTGAATGGTACATCGATGGGGATTTGATTCCAGGCGAAATTGCCGAGGAATACACCGCTGTTTCCACAGGTGAATTCTGCGTGGAGGTCAGCAACCAATGCGGACAGGGCGAGGCGTGTGCTTTGATTACCATTGTGGGTGAAATTCCACAACAATTGGAAAGCATTACAGATGATTGCATTGGTGATGGAAAGGCAGCAGTGGTTCCGGATTTGCCGGATGGCTACACCGTCGAATGGCCTGACGGATCGACCGACACCAACTGGGAGGTGCTTGATGGAAGCGTTTACGACGGGACGGAGATTTGCCTGGACTACACAGACCCCTATGGATGTGAAACCAATACGGTTTGCACGTATCTGTACATTGGATTGCCGCCTACGATTGAGGCAGAACCAATTCTGGAGGACGTCGAATTTTTGACCATGTGCCCAGAAGTTGAGTACGATTTCGATTTGAGCGCTCAAACATGGAACGGGACTGCATGGCAAGATGGTGCGGGAGAATACGAATGGTGGGTTGAATGCCCAGACACAACCATCTACTTTGGTGATCCGCAGGATGCAATGACAGTAGTGAGTTCGATGTTGAATCAGAATTGCTGGGAATATGGCATCACGCTAGTGGGATCTGCCATCAATCCGTGTGCGGTTGGAGGGATTCGCCAGGAGTGGGAAGTACTCGTTGATTATTGTGAGCTTAAAATTCCCAATGTCTTTACCCCGGATTATGGTGATGACATGAATGAGAGTTTCTACATCGAAGGGCTGGAAGTTTATGAGGATGTCTACATGCGCATTTACAACCGTTGGGGTCAAGTCGTTTATTCGAGCAATGCATATGACAACGAAGATGCATGGCGGCCGAACAACGATGAGACGGGAACCTACTGGTACACCATGTTGTTGCCAAATGGATTCGAATACTCAGGCGCAGTGACCATCTTACGCGACTGACCAAAGGCTTGCAATCCAACGAAATTGGCCAAATCTAAGACGCACTACGTCTGCACTTCTTGTGGGCATGAATCCCTGCAATGGGTAGGCCAGTGTCCGGGCTGTAAAGCTTGGAATACGTTGGAGGCGTTTACGGTCAAAGCATCGACGCCCGGTCAACGGGCAGTACAATCAGCAGGGAAAGGCCTGCAGCCGGTGCAAGCCAAACCTTTGGCGGATGTCAAAGTGCTGGAAATGGACCGGATGTCCACCGGTGATCCAGAACTCGATCGCGTACTCGGAAAAGGGGTGGTGCCGGGAGCGGTGGTGTTGTTGGGAGGTGAACCGGGCATTGGCAAGTCTACGCTTATGCTTCAGTCGGTGCTGGCGATGGCGAAGAATTCAGACCGCATCCTTTACGTGGCTGGTGAAGAAAGTCCGGAGCAAGTGCGCATGCGCGCAGAACGCTTGGGCGATGTGCCACCGGCACTTTTTGTTTTTCCAGAAACGGACGCGCAAGCGGTGTTGCGGGAATTGGAGGCCAATCGACCCAGCGTTGTGATCATTGATTCCATTCAAACGATGTTCCTTCCCGAAGTGGACTCGGCGCCGGGATCTGTTTCGCAAATACGAGAGGCGTCTGGAGCGTTCACCCGCTTCGCCAAGCAGCACAATGTTCCAGTCTTTTTCATTGGCCACATTACGAAGGAAGGATCCCTCGCAGGTCCCAAGGTGTTGGAGCATATGGTGGATGTCGTGCTTCAATTCGAAGGAGAACGTCACCATGCTTACCGCATGTTGCGCGCTGCGAAAAATCGATTTGGGACAACCGCTGAGCTTGGATTGTATGAAATGCGAGGATCGGGGTTGATTCCAGTCGATCATCCTTCGAATGCATTGCTGGGCCAAAGCTCTGACGAGGATTCACTGAGCGGAACAGCTATTTCAGCTGCGATGGAGGGCGCTCGTCCAATGTTGGTTGAAGTCCAGGCGCTCGTCAGTTCGGCTGTTTATGGCACACCGCAGCGTTCGGGCACGGGCTTTGACCTGCGCCGGCTCAATATGCTCTTGGCTGTGCTTGAAAAGCGCTGCGGATTCAAATTGGGCACACAGGACGTTTTTTTGAATATGGCTGGGGGATTGCGCATTCAAGATCCCGCGTTGGATCTCGCAGTGGTAGCAGCCATTTTGAGCAGCGTGTTAGATGTTCCACTGCCATACGGAACGGTGTTTGCAGGTGAAGTGGGATTGACAGGAGAGATACGCCCTGTGCCTCGAATGAATCAACGCATGGCAGAGGCTTCCCGCTTGGGCATGAAGCGGATGTTTTACAGCGGGCATGCGCGCAACTTGGAGATGCCCAAAACGGGCAGCATGGAGCTGATTGGCATCCGGCAAGTAAGCGACTTGCATGGCAAGCTTTTCTGAATGGCGGTTTCCGCGCTACTTCTTCCCCGCGACGATTACGACAAACTCTCCTCTGGGTTCATGCAACTTGAAGTGTTCAATGAGCACAGGTGAGGTACCGCGCAACGTTTGTTCGTGCAGTTTGCTAATCTCACGCGAGCAGGAGATGGCACGCTCGGGACCGCAATGCTCACCGATTTCTTCGAGGAGTTTGATGATGCGATGGGGGGATTCGTAAAAAACCACCGTTCGCTCCTCATTTGCCAGTGCCGAAAGGCGTTTTTGACGGCCTTTTTTGTGGGGCAAAAACCCTTCAAAGACAAATCGATCACAAGGGATACCGGAGACGACCAAAGCCGGCACGAATGCGGAAGGCCCGGGCAGGCAAATGACCGGGATGTCATTTTCAACGCAGGCGCGCACCAACAAGAAGGCCGGGTCGGAAATGCCAGGTGTACCTGCGTCAGAGCAGACACCCAAGGTTTGTCCAGCTTGCAAAGCGCTAATCCACCCTGGAATTCCGCGGTGTTCATTGTGTTGGTGGTGGGCTTTCAAAGGCGTATCGATTCCAAAATGCCGTACCAATTTGCCCGTCGTGCGCGTGTCTTCTGCCAAGATGTAATCCACTCGCTTCAAGGTCGCTATAGCCCGGGGCGCGAAGTCCAGCAAATTGCCGATGGGCGTCGGCACGAGGTAAACCGCTCCCTGCTGCATTTCAAAATCTGACATGATCACGCAAATAAACGGCGCAGGCGCTGTAAAAATTCAAAGGCAGCCCCATCCTCATCGTCCCAATTTACCTCAACCGTTGCATGCCGCTCCAAATGCTCAACGGCAGCTTCAAAGGAACTTATAGCTTCGATTTCAGCGCAAATAGCGAGTAATTTGGGCACATCTCCTCCGAACAAATCGCTCGCAAATCGCACCCGATCATTGATGCTCAGCGTGCTCTGAATGGAGGCAATGCGCTGTTCACTTATTGCTTCAGCGATGCTGGGCCCCGGATCTGCAAGGGTTGACTCCATGCTGACGACAGGGGTGCTTTCGTCTGGGGTTTCGGGAACAACGATTTTTTCAACCGGTTCTTCGGGTCGCTGATGTGCGGCAAGGGTCACCGCTTCCAGCGCGAGATGCAGTGCGTCTTGCAATTGCTTCCAAACCAAGGGATTAGTAGGTTCCTGCAACAACGTTTCTTTGGCGAATTCGATGTGCTCGAGGGCTTTCTCTTGAAAATTCATGGGAGCAAAATTAGGGCGAGTCCGAAGACCGGCGGAATAGGGTTTTGAGCAATTCTTTTTCGCGTTGGAGGTTTTCGCGCCGGTGGTTCTTTTGTGCATCACGATCCCAGCGGTAACTCGGTTCATCCACCGTTCCGTTCATGGCAATGAAAAATTGTTGTCCGAGGCCGTCATCTTCAATAAGCCCAAATTCGTCATTGCGGGAATTCCTCAAATCACGCATGGCAAAGCCAAGGGTATAATCCAACGATTCGTTGAATCCGTATGAACCTTCCAATGAAATATTCATTGCTGAGGAGCGGATGTCCACTTGCGGCAATTGCACAGATTCATTGGAGATGTAAACCGCGGACTCGAGGTCTTCGAGTTCGACATATTTCAGCCTGCTTCGAAGGTCATTGGGATCGACGAGGGGGGCCATCATCCGATTTTCTTTTAAGTAATCGGCGATGTCATCAAAGGCTTCGAGATTTTTTAAGGTGCCACCAGAAATCGAAGCGGTTCCCAAAACATCCAGCGTTTGCGGTTGCCACGTCAAATCGTCGAGCCACTGAAATTGAACAGAGCCCGTGGCCCCAATTGTTCCGGTGAGGTGTTCTGCACGCAATGTCTTCTGGTCAAAATCATTGAAGGCGAAAAAGAGCTCATGCAAATCGCAACCAGAGAGGGCTGGATGTGCGATGACAACCGCTTTTTGAGGGGTTTGAAATTCGATGGAAGCATCACCGAGCAAGGTCCCGCTCAAGGTGTTGGCAGAGAAACGTGAAACACTCCAACGGTTGGGAGTCAATTGCCCGTCGGCCGTTACATTTTCCATGGCCCACAGCCCATATTGGAGGTGACCAATTTTGGCTTGCACCGTCCAGTCCGTTCCCTCCGGCAACCGCAGGGAGGCAAGGTCAATGGCATTCTCTGGCGCATTGCTTTCGGGGGCATACACCCAGTGATCCAACGCCACAGCGAGTTCTACCCGCGAAGTTCCTTCTTGAAGTTGAGCCATCGGCCGGAGCATTTTCGCTTGGCCCGTGAATGGAACCCCGTCCCATGAAGCCATTCCAGCCGCTTCGAATTGTTGTTCACTATCGATTTCACCCTCTCCCGAAAATGCCCATGGCGTGCCTTTGAATGCACCCGTCCAAGCGTCCGCATACCCATCACCCTTCACGTTCCAGACATCACTGTCCGATAGGCTTATGGAAGCATTCCAGGTCAGCGTTCCGGACTGGGGCCGTTGGCCTTTCCATTGAATAGGCTCCGGCATCTCAATCCATCGCCCCCAATCAATGGCACCTGAGCCTTCCGCATCGAAAGAGCCCCGCTGAGGAAGAAAGTCATGGACTTCTCCTTGCCATTCCAATCCCGGCGCGGTGATTTCCAACACCGGAAGGTCTGCACGCCATTGTCCTTTCTCGTATTTCAACCAAATTTTACCGCCGGCATCGAGGTTCAAATCGAATGCTTCTTCACCGGCAAATGGAACCACCCAATGGTCCGTATCGACACGCCAATTGGACTTGAATACACCACCTTCCCAAGACCAATTGCCATCGGCTTTTGCTTCGGTTTGCAACCGGTCCCATGGACGGGGCAAATCAATGAGCCGGAGCACGTTGCTGATCGCGAGTTGATCGGTTTGGCCTGTGGCCGTCCATTCGGAGGAGGCATAGGTCAATTCAAGTTGCCAGTTGGCTCCCATCCATTCGGCCTGTTTCATGGACAGACCCAACTGATTGATGTCAGCATCATATTCGCACGTCGCCTCCCATCGGAGGGGAGAAGAAGTGCTCCATTCTGGGGAATTGAACCGGTCCATTTGGCCGAAACCGGACGCGATCATTGCCGAATTGGACCATTCGAGGGATGCGAATGCTTCTGCAATTTTGATTTGGCGATTGCCAACCATCACCGATGAATTCACTACCGCCAATTCATCGATGGCAAAAAGCGCCGTTTTTGTGGAGTCTTCGGAGGACTTCCAAACGTCGGTATTCCACTTTCCATTGCGGCCTTGTAAAAGTTGAACGTGCGCACCGTCAAGACGCAGCGCTTGCAACTGGTACTGGCCTTGGAGGAGTTTCCAAGCATTGCATTCCAAGGCCAACTCTTGGGCTCGGAGCAGGGTATCGGGGCGATTGGCTGAACCCAAGACGTGGACATTGGATAGCACCAGTGACACATGAGGAAATGAAGACCAAACGTCAAGGTGAACGGATTCGATGTGACCATCCGTTTTTAAGCGTTCCGACAAAGCCTTTAGAATCGCGGCCTCTGCTTTGTCTTCGTTCTGGAAAAGCCAATAAGCGCTGCCTCCTATTGCCAGTGAGAGGGCAATGAACAAAAGGAGGGCAAAGGATTTAATTTTTCGCATGATCAGCCATTCGAAGCTACAGACTTGAACGATGCTCCGTGCACAAGCATTGTGTGGGATGTGCACACATTGCCGTGGAAGACGCATCTTTGTGGTATGAAAAAGCGGACATTCATCAAATTGGCGGGAACAGCAGGTGCAGGAATATTGATCGCTCCTTTGGCGAGCTGCGGGACGAACACTGCGGATGCGCCAAAAGTCAAAGGCAGCAGGCCGCGCCCTTTTTTGTTCGAGCAGGAGCCATTGGGGTATGATTTTTCAGCGCTAGCGCCTGCGATTGATCCGGTTACCATGGAAATTCATTACGGCAAACACCATGCCGGCTATGTCACCAAACTGAATCGTGCTTTGCTGGCCGCTGGCGGTTCGAAGGAAAATCAGTCGCTGGTGGAACTGCTGCAAACGTTGAAACCGGAGGATACGGCGTTGCGCAACAATGGCGGGGGCCATTACAACCATACGTTGTACTGGCGAACCTTGACTCCTGGCGGTGCAATTGCGCCAGAAGGGGACTTGAAAAAGGAATTGATGGACACGTTCGGCTCGCTCGACGGATTTCAAACGGAATTTGCAACGGCAGCAGCGACGCGTTTTGGATCCGGCTGGGCGTGGTTGATGCGCGATGCCACCGGTGCGTTACGGGTGACAAGCACCCCCAATCAAGACAATCCTCTTATGGCAGGAGTTCTAGAATCCACGGGTACGCCGTTGCTCGGCATCGATGTTTGGGAACACGCCTACTACTTGAATTACCAGAATGACCGGAAAGCTTATATCGCGGCATTTATGGAGCGCATCAACTGGGATGTCGTCGCAGCCAACGATCGTGCTTGAGGGCTAGTCCAAATGTCTCGGACTTCTTCGCGTCAACGTGTTGGACAAAGTCACTCCTCCCTTAATGAGCAATTGACGGAAGGCTAGATTATTCTCAGGCTTCAAGATGTACGTCTCTTTTTCCAGGGGGTTTTCCGAGCGGGCCTCGAAGGCTCCACCCAGGACTTCTTGCCAGACCGCCAAAGCATCGTCACTGGATTCGAACGCGTAAATCTTGATCTCGTCCTTCCAACGACGGGCAAGAACGATTTGGTATTGGCCATTGTCACCAATTTGGTTGACTGCAAGGTAACCGTGGAACCTGCGAAGCAACACGTCTGTGCCAACGACCATGGAGTCTGCTGGCGAGTTTTCGTCATAAAATGAAGTGGGATTGATGACCAACGTCAGGTTTTCATCATCTGACCAGGTGCCTTGCCATTTGTTGGGGAAATCCTTCAAATTTCGTCGTTTCTGTGGCATCGGCTCCTCAAAAGTTACGTTTGAACATCCGGTCCAAACCCAAGCCCCAAGGGCGAGAAAAAATAAGATTCTCAAGTTCATTTTAAGCGAGTAAGAAGGAGGTCAATAGCCCGACGACTAGGCAGTAAACGGCAAACGTGTGCATTTTGGTACGCTTGACAAACCGAATCATCCATTGGCAAGCCACCCACCCACTTGTGAAGGCTGCGACTGCGCCCAATGCGTATGCCTGCCAACTCACCGCCGCGCCTTGTCCTATGCCATCTTGGTACAGGTCAATCAACTCCAGTGCGGTCGCTCCGAAGATGACCGGCAGGGCCATTAGAAAACTGAATCGCGCCGCCTCTTCCCGAGAGATTCCCAAGGCAATGGCGGCTCCGATGGTGGAGCCTGACCGACTGATGCCTGGAATGATGGCAAACGCTTGCGCGCACCCAATGAGCAAGCCGGTTTTCAAGGAGACGTCTTGTTTTTGCGGTTTTACGCGCTCAGAAGCAAACAAAATGAGCGCTGTTGCGCACAACGACCACCCTACCCGATTGGGATGATTGATGAAGAAATCTTCCAGAGCATGCCGCAAAGTGAACGCGACCAAAACAGCGGGGATTACGGATATGGCGAGCCAAAAAACATAGCTCCGTGCCGGTTCGGCTCGGCTGGATTCCGAAGCAAACGATCCTACGATGAGTTGAGCAATGTCCTTGCGAAACACAACCAATGTGCTGCAGGCGGTGGCGCCGTGAACCAAAATACTAAAGGTTAAATCCACCTCTGCCAAACCAAAGAGGGACTTGCCCAATTCCAAGTGGCCTGAGCTGCTCACGGGCAAAAATTCGGTCAACCCCTGGATCAAGCCAAGGATGATGGCTTCCCAATGGGACATCAGCGCTTGAGAATGGCGTAAAAAATGGTGCCATAGCCACCAAGCACAACAATCGGGGCGAGCGTAATGCGTCGGAAGTTGAAAATCTCCTCACTGAATGCAGTGGGGTCCTCCGCGGCTCCACCTGACATGAGGATGTAGCCGACGATCAAAAGGCCAATGCCAGCAATGAGCCATTGGTAGTTCGATCGCTGAAAAGCAAATCCCGTTGATCCTTCTGTGGAGTCTTTCATGAGTCACAAATTTAGTGCAACCTGTCCAATCGGCTTCGCAGGAATCGATTGACGGCAACTGCCGTGGAAATCCCACCGAAAACCCCACCGATGGAGGTGAGAATCACGAACAAAGCACCGAGGTAGATGAGGTTAAATGGCTCGAGCAGTGCGGCGTTTTGGAACGTTACCATGGAAAGGAGTCCATTGATTGCAGTAAAGGCGATGCCGCCCGAGATTACGCCATAAAAAACGCCTTGTCGGATGAAGGGCGATCGAATGGCCCGGGGATGTGCGCCGACCAATTGCATCGTTTTGATGACAAACCGACGCGCAAAAATGGTGAGCCGGATGGTGTTGTTCATGAGGGCGAATGCGGCGAACATGAAGAGCAAAGCAAGTCCGGCAAGAGGCGCCATCAACCGTTCAATGGTGGCTTCGATTTGTTCCAGCAACTCAGATTGCCAGACTACTTCGGCAATCCCGGGAATCTGTTCCATGCGCTGCACCGCGTTTTCCAACTCTGCAGTGGTGCTCCAATCGGGCTTCATGCGCAAGTCCATGACGTCTGAAAGTGGAACGTAGCCGAGGAAATCGACAAAAGATTCACCGAGCTGTTCTTCCAAATCGGCGCTCGCCTCTTCGGCTTGGATGAACGAGACGGAAGCAACGGCAGGGTCTGTTCGCAGCATTTCCTTCGCTTCCAGAAGGATGTTGGCCTCCACTTCACGCTGGAAAAACACTTGGACGCGCGCCTCTTGACGCAATTGCCGCTCCCAATGCACCCCGAGAAATCCCAAGACGATGAGCAAACCAATGAGCAGAAGCGTCAGGCTCATGCCCACCGTGGTGGTCACCGTTGTGGTGATTTGCGCACCGGAAGGCCGCTTGGATGAGGGAGTTTTGGACGACATGGGCTGTTTCGAAGCCCAAATATGCGAGATAAAAACGAATGATGTGCCAATCATTGTTATTCGCTTGTGAAGCGTTTGCTATCGCAGTTTAGAATGGTTTTAAATAAAGTATATTTGTCAGGACTAACCAAAGAAACAAGATGATTACAGTCAATGAAAGCGCGCGGGATGAAGTGCTCAAATTGCTGAGTGCTGATGAGCATCCGGAAGGAAGTTTTGTGCGGGTCGGAGTGAAAGGAGGTGGATGTTCCGGCTTGTTGTACGAAATGACGTTTGATCACGACATGAAGGAAGGCGATGAGGTGTTTGAGAACAACGGGGTCAAAGTTGTCGTTGATCGGAAGAGTTACTTGTATTTGGTAGGCACAGAACTGCAGTTCAGCGGAGGCCTCAATGGAAAGGGTTTTCAGTTCTACAATCCCAATGCCAATCGAACATGTGGCTGCGGAGAGAGTTTTTCATTGTAAGAAGACATATCCACTAGGATTAAAACTTGATTCAGACCGATGGCATACGACGGCAACGATAAGGTATTGGAAGAAGTCACGGGGAAATCGTATGAATTCGGTTTCACCACTGACATTGAATCCGATAAGGCGCCTGCTGGACTCAATGAGGACATCATTCGGCTGATTTCATCCAAAAAGGAAGAGCCGGAGTGGCTGCTGAAGTGGCGCCTGGATGCCTTTGCCGTCTGGCAAAAAATGAAGGAGCCCGATTGGCCTCATCTTCACTACCAAAAACCGGATTATCAGGCAATTAGTTATTACTCAGCGCCCAAGCAAAAAAAGCAGCTTAACTCATTGGACGAGGTGGATCCGGAGATGCGGAAGACCATGGATAAGTTGGGCATATCGATGGAGGAGCAGAAGCGGTTGTCGGGCGTGGCGGTGGATTTTGTGATGGATTCGGTCTCTGTCGCGACCTCGTTCAAGGAAAAACTGGGCGAGTTGGGCATCATCTTTTGCTCCATGAGCGATGCGGTCAAAGAGCATCCGGAACTGGTGCAGAAGTACCTCGGCAGCGTGGTTCCAACCAAGGACAATTTCTTTTCGGCCTTGAACGCGGCCGTGTTCACTGACGGGTCATTTTGCTACATCCCGAAAGGGGTCCGATGCCCCATGGAGCTGAGCACCTATTTCCGCATCAACGAATCGGGAACCGGCCAATTCGAGCGAACGCTCGTGGTGGCAGATGAATCGAGCTACGTGAGTTACCTCGAAGGATGCACAGCGCCCCAGCGCGACGAAAATCAACTTCATGCTGCGGTGGTGGAGTTGGTCGCCCTCGATGAAGCGGAGATCAAGTACTCCACGGTCCAGAATTGGTATCCGGGGGATGCAGAAGGCAAAGGCGGCGTATTCAATTTCGTCACCAAGCGAGGCATTTGCCATCGCCGCTCGAAGATCAGTTGGACGCAAGTCGAGACCGGTTCGGCGGTGACGTGGAAATACCCGAGTTGCATTCTGAAAGGAGACCACAGCGTAGGAGAATTTTACAGCGTTGCTGTGACGAACAATGCGCAGCAAGCCGACACTGGAACGAAAATGATTCATTTGGGCAAAAACACCCACTCCACGATCATTTCCAAAGGCATTAGCGCGGGCAAAAGCCACAACAGCTACCGCGGTTTGGTTCAGGTCATGCCTTCCGCGGACAATGCACGGAATTTTTCACAATGTGATTCGCTGTTGATGACGGATACCAGTGGCGCACACACCTTCCCGTACATCGAGGTCAAGAACCCCACAGCGAAAGTGGAACACGAAGCGACAACCTCGAAGATCGGGGAAGATCAGATTTTTTATTGCCTGCAGCGTGGCATCGATGAGGAGCAAGCCATCAGCTTGATTGTCAACGGATACGCGAAAGAAGTCTTGAACCAGTTGCCCATGGAATTTGCCGTGGAAGCACAAAAACTCTTGTCCATTTCACTGGAAGGAAGCGTAGGATAATGGTAAACATCAAAGAACTCCAAGCCTCAATCGGGGAGACTCCGATTTTAAAAGGCCTCAACCTCGAAATCAAGCCGGGCGAAGTCCATGCCATCATGGGGCCCAATGGTTCGGGAAAGTCTACGTTGGCATCCGTGTTGGCCGGACGCGAAGACTATGAAGTCACCGGAGGTGCCGTTGACTTCGAGGGCCAGGACCTTCTCGAAATGGACGCCACCGAGCGAGCGCGTTCAGGCCTATTCCTCGCCTTTCAGTACCCTGTCGAAATCCCGGGGGTTTCCAACATCAACTTCATGCGTGCGGCTGTCAATGGCAAGCGCGAACACGAGGGGCTGGAGCCCATCAAAGGGAAGGATTTCCTCAGCCTCGTCAAGGAGAAAGCTTCTTTGGTAGAGCTTGACGGGCGCTTGCGCAACCGCTCGGTAAATGAAGGGTTTTCAGGCGGAGAAAAGAAACGCAATGAGATTTTTCAAATGGCGATGCTCGAGCCGCGGTTTGCCGTGTTGGATGAAACGGATTCAGGTCTGGACATCGATGCATTGCGCATTGTTGCCAACGGCGTGAATGCGATGCGTTCGCCTGACCGCAGTTTCCTAGTCATCACGCATTACCAGCGTTTGTTGGATTATATCGTCCCTGACTTTGTGCACGTGCTCGTGGACGGGAAAATCGTATTGTCAGGAGACAAGGATTTGGCGTTGAAGTTGGAAGAGAAGGGCTACGACTGGATCAAAGAAGACGTGATCGCATGACCGGAACGGCAGAACCCATCGTAATGGATTTGAAGCGCGCCCCTAACGTGCACGCGGCCACACAGGCCAAAGGGGAAGCGTTGCGTGCAGCGCTTGCAGCGCAGCGAACGGGAACGGGATTGGCCTCTGAGCAATTGGACGCTTTGCCGGTGCCGCACCGTCGCGTGGAGCGATGGAAGCATACCCCGGTAACGGGTTTTTGGTCCACGCCCGAGGCGCCCTCGGTCCAAACGATTGAGGCGGCTGGTGTTGAGGCTTGTCCGGTGCCGGGTTTGCACGCTTACCGAATTGTATTTGTGAACGGCACATTTGATGCGAAGGCAAGTGATTTGCCTGTGCATAGTGGTGTGCGCTGTGAGCCGATTTCAATGAGCGATTCAGGTACGGATGTTTCAGGGCACTTGGAGTCAATGGATTGGTTTGCCGCGTTGAACCAAGCGTTTGCGACAGAAGGGATGAAACTGCACGTAGCGAAAGGCGTGATTCTTGATCGTCCTTTGTTGGTGCATCATCACACATCAGGTGAAAACAACGCGAACTTTTTGCGCCACGACATCCACGTCGAAGCCAATGCACAAGTGGAGCTCATCCACTGGAGCACGGCGAGCGATTCGTCAACGGGCATGGTGAATATCATGACCCACATGGTGATTGAGAGCGGAGCGGTGGTAGCCTTGGATAAGGTGCAAGACGAAGCGGGTTCCTTGCAGCATTTGGCATTCGAGCAAATCAATCAAGCCCAATCGAGTCAGGTGCGCGTGCACACGGGCACCATCCAAGGCAATTGGGTGAGAAACGATTTGAATTTTCGATTGAATGGTGAAGGCTGCGAGACGGTGTTGAATGGCTTTTTCCTCCCCAAGGGGAAGGAGTTCGTGGACAATCATACCACGGTAGACCACCGCGCCGCACATTGCAACAGCTCTGAGCAATACCAGGGCATTCTGTACGGCACGAGCTCTGGCGTTTTCAATGGCAAAGTGTTTGTCCGGCCCCACGCCCAACAGACCAAAGCCTATCAGCAAAACGGAAACATTCTCGTGACCGATAAGGCCACGATCAACGCCAAGCCTGAATTGGAAATCTATGCGGACGATGTGAAATGCAGCCACGGCTGTACCATCGGCCAATTCGATGAAGAAGCATTGTTTTATGCGCGGTCGCGCGGGATTGGAGAGAAAGAAGCGAAAGCCATGTTGGTGCGCGCCTTCATTGGGGATGTGTTGGAAGGATTCGCAGTCGCTGAAGTCCGAATGGAAGTGGAACACCGGTTGGCGATCAAGCACGGTTGGGACACCTGGAATGACACCTTGGAATCCGCATGAGCAGCGCATTGGATACGACCGCGATCCGCGCACAATTCCCGATTCTAGAGCGCGAGGTACACGGCAAACCGCTGGTTTATCTGGACCACGCGGCGTCCGCTCAAAAACCCATTGCAGTCATCGAGGCCCAGCGGGAGTATTTGATGCATTACCACGCCAATGTGCACCGAGGAGTGCATGCACTTTCGCAACAAGCCACAGATGCGTTTGAACGCGCGCGTTCAACGGTACAGTACCACATCGGTGCGGCGAATTTGGAGGAAATTATTTGGGTCGCTGGTGCCACAGATGGCATCAATTTGGTGGCGCAATCGTGGGGCCGCGAACACATAGGTGAGGGTGACGTTATTTTGATCACCTACATGGAGCACCACGCGAACATTGTGCCGTGGCAAATGTTGGCCACGGAAAAGGGAGCCCGGGTGGAAGCCGTTGCGATTTTGGAGGACGGAACACTGGATGAGGCCGACTTTCAAAAAAAAATGAAACTTGGTCCAAAGATGGTCGCGTTCATGCATGTTTCCAATACACTGGGGACCATCAATGATGCCAAACGCCTCACTCGGATGGCCAAAGCAGAAGGAGCGACGGTTTTGATCGATGGCTCTCAAGCCCTTCCCCACATGATGGTGGATGTGGTCGATTTGGATTGTGACTTTTATGTTTTTTCCGGTCACAAAGCTTACGGCCCCACCGGCATTGGAGTGTTGTATGGCCGGAAGGCAATTTTGGAGGCCATGAATCCATGGCGTGGAGGGGGCGAAATGATCGATGTGGTCAGTTTGGAAAACGGCACGACTTACGCGGGATTGCCCCATAAGTTTGAGGCGGGCACACCGCACATCAGCGGAGCCATTGCGCTGGGGGTTGCCTTGCAATGGTTGACCGGAGTGGGCCTGAAAAATGTGATGGAGCACGAAACCATTTTGTCCGCTCAAGCCCGTCATCAGCTAGGAAAAATAGATGGAATGCGTTTCATTGGATCAGCGCCACTGAGTTCAGGTGCTGTAAGCTTCATCGTGGAAGGCGTGCATCCGTATGATTTGGGGACCTTGCTCGACCAACAAGGCATTGCTGTTCGAACAGGACACCATTGCACCCAGCCCATCATGGATCATTTTGACATTCCGGGCACCGTCCGTGCTTCATTCGGAGCGTACAATACCTTGCAAGAAGTGGACGCATTGGTCCAAGGCGTGGAACGCGCCCTCAAAATGCTGCGCTGAGTCATACTTATCACCATCGGTTTCATGAGCAACTTACTTCAAATCAGGCAGGAAGAGATTGTAGAGGAATTCTCGTTTTATGAGGACTGGATGGAGAAGTACGAGCAGCTCATTGAAATGGGCAAAGAATTGGACGCCCTGCCGGATGAGCATCGATTGGACGAGCATCTGATTCGAGGTTGTCAGTCCCGTGTGTGGCTGGTAGCGGATAAGAATGAAGATCGAAACGTGCGGTTTTATGCGGACAGTGATGCGATCATTACCAAAGGACTGGTCGCCTTGATGGTGCGCGTTTTGGACGGGCTACCGCCTAAGGAAATCGCGGAATCTGACTTGTGGTTCATCGAAAAAATCGGATTGGATAAGCACCTGAGCCCTACCCGGGCAAACGGCCTGCATTCCATGGTGCAGCAAATGAAACGTTATGGCGTGGCGTTTCAAGCGAAGTAAGAAAAGCAGCACCAAACTCCAGTCAAGTTGTGCGTTCTTGCAGGTTGTCACAAATTTTTCAGAATTGATGCTGCTCAAGCCAGGAAGGCTTATTGATTAGACATCAAAAACGGCGATAGGGTTGCAATGCAATCCAATGAATTGGTGCGAAGCCGCATTATTTTGCTACGCTCGACAATCCTGTTATGGCTTCATTGATTTCTTGAATCGCGGCTTGAAAAGCATCCATCTGATCGTCTTTGATGGGCGTGGACGGAGGGAATTCTTCCCGCAAATGATCCACCTGCTTTCCATTTTTCCAGAATCGAAAACAAACATGGGGTCCGGTGGCGAGTCCCGTCGAGCCAACATAACCAATGACCTGACCCTGCTTGACCCTTTCACCTGCCGCTACTGCGCGTCGAGACATGTGCAAGTACTGCGTTTCGTAGGTGTTGTTGTGGCGAATTTTGACATACTTGCCATTGCCTTTGGTGTAGCTTGATTTGCTCACTACTCCATCTCCCACGGAAATGATGGGGGTTCCCTGTGGCGCGGCGTAATCCGTGCCGTAATGGGCCTTGGTTTTCTGTAGAATTGGATGAAAACGTTTGAGGTTGTAACGGCTGCTGATGCGGCTGAATTCCACCGGCGCTTTTAAAAATGCCTTGCGCAGACTTTGTCCTGAAGCATCGAAATAATCGTACCCCTCGCCTTGGTCGTATCGGAAGGCGGGCAGTTCCCGGCCGCGGTGTTGAAAATGGCAGGCAATGACCCGTGGCATTCCCATGGGTTCGCCGTTGACGTAGGTGCGTTCATACATCACGTCGAAACCGTCGCCTTCTTGCAGCCGCGAAAAATCAACGGTCCAAGCATAAACATTGGCCATGGCGAGTGCGAGGAGAGTAGTAGCACCGAGCCGTTCAAGATCAACATACAACGAATTTTCAATGGTGCCAATGGTCCTGTGAATCTAGGTGTCGGCGGGGAGGCTTTCCAACGTGACCGCATAGGGCTTTTGCAGGTCGAATCGAGCGTATTCTCGGGCGTTTCGTTGGTAGATAAAATGGGATGCTTTTGCCGTCGAGTCGCGGTCGTAGGCAATCCACCATGGTTTTCCACTGCGCATGTTGCGGACGTCATATTCATCCTCTGTCGCTTTGGCGAGCAGTGTGATTTGTCCTGGGCTCATTCCAGCAGGAAGTAAAATGTGTGACAGGGACTGCCCTGATGCGACGACCCCGGAATCGACTTCGAAGGCTTCCCACAGTAGTCCAAAACGCACCAACGGCTCAACAGCAGGAGCCTGAATCTCGGTATTTTCCGCTTTTGGGTTGGCGGCATTTCCGCAACCCAACGCGAAGAGGATTGCAGCGCAACCAAGAATTTGACAGGTAAAAAGCCGTGCAATCATCACCGGCCAAACACTTCTTTTTCCACCCAGCCCTTGCCCCAGTCGGCTTGTTCTTGTTCGCTCCAAAGCTCGGGATAGAAAATGCGTTTTTGGAAGCGGGGCGGCAGGTATTTCTGCCAATTGGTTCCGCCGGTTGCTGCGATGTCTTCGGGGTTCTTCTGCAAGTACCGAACGGCGCTTTTGTAGTGGCTCAAAGGCCAGTTGATGTTCACGTTCACATCCAACCAACGCAAGGCGAGGCGCAATTCGTCTGTTTGTTGCCCCGGACCGAGGTTGTTCCAAAAGGACCGAAGGTTGCCTTCGAAACAATTTTCGGCCAGTTCCATGAGCGTGTCATCGTATTTCTGCTCAAACTGACGCAATGTCAACGTCTTGTCACCGGAAGCCAATTCAACAGCCCCGGCTTTCCAGTAGATCTTGTCAAAAAGGTCAACGAGGTCGCCGGGTGTGTGATTGGCGTGTGCCTCGCGGAATTCCTCTTTGAGCAATCGATCAAAACTCGTGGAGTGGATTTCGATCATCCGGTATTGGGCGCTTTGGAATCCGCTGGCCGGGAGCAACGACATTCGGAATTTCAGAAATTGGTCCTTGTCCATGCCGTCAACCATAATTTCAAAGCTGTGCGTTAACGCTTCGAAGTACCGATTCACTCGGTTCACTCGTTTGAGCATCACGGTAGAATCCATCCCTTCCTGATGCTGAAGTTGCTGGAACTCATGAAGCGACAATTTGAAATATAGCTCCGTGATTTGGTGATAAATGATGAAGATTTCTTCATCCGGAAAAGGTGTGATTGGATGCTGCAAACTCAGCAGGGTGTCCAGGTTGATGTAGTCCCAATACGTCAGATAATCAGCGTGCAGCAGGCCGTCGAGGTAGGAGTTCAAATCCTGCCCCATGGCAGCGTATTTTGCTTGCAATGCTTCTAGCTTCTCTAAGATGGACTTGTCGAAAGGGGGGGGATCAGGCATGCAGGCAAATTCGGGAAATTCTGCTCAGTTTGGCACAAAACCCAAGGGACTTCTCAACCCTGAAGCGTTGGTCAGTTCCATCTTGATGGAACCGAACAAGATGCGGGTTTCTGCGAGGAGGGGGATTCGGTTTGCGTCGTTGGTGATGTATACCGCGAGGTCATCTGGGTTTTTCCAAATCCGTCCCGTTTGAATCACCGGATGGATCAGCGCGCAGTTCCATTTTTCTCCTTTCCACTTGATGTTTTTGTTGCCCGCATACACCGCCTTGAGCTGAAACCACTCCTCATCCATGAATAAGGGCACCGAAACCGTATCGCCTTCAATAAGAGTATCGAATGCAATCCCCCGAAGCGCATAAATTCCGCTCACCATGTCATAAACGGGCTGATTCAGGTTGTGTTGGGTTTGTTTCGGTGCGTTATTCCCTTTAAAGGCAATGGCCTTCACTTGAAAATTGACCTGATCAAATTGATAGTCTTGGTGCAGTTCATACCCTCCTTCTTTGATGTCCCGTTGAAAGTGAATAGGAAACCCCGATTCGGGGTCGATGTGTGACTGGTAATGGTCATCCACCTTGAAAAACCAACTGAATGCGCCGGTGCTTTTGCCCTTGGCGTCAATCGTCCAGCCTGGGCGCTTATTGGAGCCTTTCACCGCGATTGTCGCTTCCGCAGCGTCCAACAAACCGTAATGGAACCGGTAGGTCAATTGCTCCCCTGGCGCAAAAGCCAGTGGACGCATGGTGGTTGTGGAAGTAGAATCGCCTTGACTGAAGCTGAAAAGGCTTGCAGACATGAAGAAAAGAAAGAGCATCGGCCTGATCATGTTCTTGAATAACAAGGATTGAGCCAAGGTTTTTGACGTGCAGCTTTCAATCGAGCACTGCCATGCATTTCAGCTCAATGGCAATGGGGGTGGGAAGTCGATTGATTTCAACGGTTGTTCGGCACGGTTGTGTCTCAGGGTCCGGGAAGTACTCGGCATAAATGCGATTGAATGTGCCAAAGTCCCGGTGCATGTCCACCAGAAAAACGGTGATGTCCACGAGGTTTTCCCACTGGCTTCCGTTGGCTTCGAGAATGGCTTTGACATTGCCGAGAACACTGTGCACTTGCGCGGCGAAATCAAAGGCCTTGAAATTGCCATTGTGGTCCAATTCGAGACCGGGCACACCGCTATCATTTGCGTCGCTGCCCGCAAGACGAGGCCCTACTCCGCTCAAAAACAAAAGATTGCCCACTGATTTCGTGTGGGGATAATTGCCAACAGGCTTGGGTCCTTGCTTCATGTTTTCACCGATTGATGGACGCAAATATGGTTCGGTTTTGGCGTTTGGCCGAATTTCAATTGGAATGGACTCGCAAGAGAATTGGGTTTTGTAGGCAGAAATGTGTGTTTTCACCCCAGAGCCAGCGACTTCAGGGACACCAACATTGAATCCGAGTTATCGGTTGGTTACGGTTCCGCACCTCGTTCCCGAGGATTGACAGCGAACACACCTTCGTGCGTTGAGGGCATGAGTTTGGTATCTTCGCGACATGCGATACCAATCTCTTTCTTCTGATCTCTACAAGCGCAACCGCGCAAACTTCATGGCGCAAATGAAGCCCCGGAGCATTGCGGTTTTCTTCTCGAACGATATTTACCCCACAAGTGCAGATGGTACTTTACCATTCAAGCAAGCGAGCGATATTTTGTGGTTGACGGGTGTGGACCAAGAGAATACGGTTTTGGTGCTCTTCCCAGACGCCCACAATCCTGCAGATCGCGAGATTTTGTTCAGCACTGAGACGAATGAGGAGTTGGCCATTTGGGAAGGCGCGAAATTGAACAAAAAGCAAGCGACAGAGGCCACGGGAATTTCGAATATTCAGTGGACTCCCGGGTTTGAGCGCACGTTTCATCGGCTTATGGCTGAGGCTGATGCGTTGTACTTGAATGACAACCCGCATGCTCGCGCCAAGATTACGGTGGAGACGCGCACCGCCCGAGAGAACGCCGCTCTGCGTGAGAAGTACCCGAATTACGAAATCGAACGCTCGGCTCCCATTTTATTCAGCTTGCGGGCGATCAAGTCGCAGGAAGAGGTGGAACAGATGCAGCGTGCCTGCGACATCACCAAAGCGGGATTTGAGCGCGTCTTGCAATTCGTGAAACCGGGGGTCATGGAGTACGAGATTGAGGCGGAATTCATGCACGAATTCTTACGACGCGGTTCACGTGGATTCGCCTACACACCCATCATTGGCAGTGGATTCAACGCGTGCGTCTTGCACTACATCGAAAACAGCGACGAATGCAAGGCTGGTGATGTCATCTTGATGGACGTGGGGGCGGAATACGGCAATTACGCGGCCGATATGACGCGATGTGTCCCCGTGAGCGGCAAATTCACCGACCGTCAGCGCGCAGTTTACAATGCCGTTTTGCGTGTGATGCGCGGGGCAATGAAGCTATTGCGCCCAGGTGTGAGTTTGCACGAATACCACATCCAAGTCGGCGAACTGATGACCCAGGAATTGCTCGATCTCGGACTCATCACGGCCGAAGACGTTGCGAACGAAAACCCCGCATGGCCTGCTTACAAAAAGTATTTTATGCACGGCACGTCACACTTCATTGGACTCGACGTTCACGATGTCGGGCACTGGCATGAACCGATTCAAGCTGGACATGTCTTCACGGTTGAGCCGGGCATTTATATCCGGGAAGAAAACCTTGGAATTCGCCTCGAAAACGACATCCTCATCACCGAGGATGGCTTCGTCGATTTGATGGGCCACATCCCACTTGAAGCCGACGAGATCGAGGCGATGATGGCCGGTTAAGCCCGCTGCGCGTCTTTTACAAATTCGCGGTTACAAGGGAGTCTAGGAATGCTCCCGAGTCGGGTCCATACCCAATATTGCGGTCAATGATGCGCCCATCGCGCCCCACCAAACACCAAGTTGGATAGGCGACTACGGCATACTCTGTGGGCAATGAGTCGAGCATCATCTGTGGCACATCCAATTCGCGGCGGTCGAGGTATCGCTTCACTGTCTGCGCTTTTTGGTGGTGGTTTACACCCATCACGGTGAATCCTTCGGGACCGAATTCCTCTTGCATTCCTGCAAGGTGTGGCAACGCACTCATGCACGGCCCGCATCCGATGTACCAGAAATCGACGTAGACGAGTTGTCCGTTCAACGCCTCCAGGCTCACCGGTTCACCCTCCAAATCCAATCCTGCCAATGCCGGTGCCTCGTCTCCGATTGCAGGCAATGAAGCCATCGCTTCTTCGAACCAATCTTCACTT